>DATNCF010000376.1:0-5728 GCA_035571675.1 Burkholderiales bacterium
CGATAATGTTAGTCCCTTTCCCCGGAAGATGCTCCATCCCCGTTCTGGGCATATGCATATGGCCGGCTGGATATATGACGGTTTGCTGCGGCGCAGATGCGGGTCGAAGTGAAGAGCTATGTGGATGCGGCGGCCCGCATCGGCGTGAACCCGCAGTAAGCGCGGCAAGCGCCCGCCGCGTCCGCTACGGCGCGTCGCGCCGCTGCATCAGCAGCCGCAGGGCGATGGGCAGGGCGAACACCGACAGGACCATGAAGGCCGTCGAGTAGCGGCCGCTCCAGGTGACGATGGCCTGGAAAATGAGGGGGCCGACCGTGGCGCCCACCATGGTGAAAATCTGCGTGCCGCCCGCGGCCGTGCCCGAGCGCCCTGGCGGGGCGAAATGGGCGACGGCCGCGAAGAAGACCGCGTTCCAGCTCATCATGAAGGCCCCGGCGAGCGCGCCGATCATGACAATGGCCGCGTAGGACCAATCGGCGCGGGCGGCGCCCAGGGCGAGGGCGGTGAGACCCGCCCCAAGGCCCAGCACGCCGAGGATGGCCAGGTGGCCGCCGACGCGGTCCAGCAGCACCCCGAGGAACAGGCGCACGCTGGCCGCGGCGATCTGCGAGGCCATCAGCACCGCGCCCGCGGCGGCGAAGCTGTGCCCCAGCTCAAGGTGCACGTAGCTGACCAGGTAGGCCATGAGGCAGATCTGCACCGTCATGTAGGAAAAGCTCATCCAGCCGAGCAGCCTGAGCCTGGGAGTCGCCCACGCCAGCCTCATCGACGCGTACAGGGCCCGGCCGGCGAGGCGTGCGTTCGGGTCGCGGTGCACGTCCAGCCGGTCGCGCATGGTTTGCAGCACGGCGGTGATCAGCAGCAGCAGCACGGCATAGACGGCGAGCGTCGCCCGCCAGCTCGTCAGCGCGATCAGCAGCGGCATCACCATGCCGGCGAGCCCCAGCCCCATGGGAATGCCGCACTGGTTGATGGCCAAGACCAGCCCCAGGCGGCCGGGCGGCGTGACGCGCGACAGCAACTGCAGCGCCGCGGGAATTACGATGCCGCCGCCCAAGCCCACGGCGATGGACGACAGCAGCATCAGCGCGACGCTGCCGCTGGCCGCGAGCAGCAGGCCGGCCGCGAGCGACACCAGAGCGACCTGCAGCGTGCGCGCGCCGCCGTAGCGGCGCAGCACGCCGTCGATGAACATGCCGCCCAGCAGCGACGCAACCGACAGCGCGCCCACGTAAGTGCCCAGCGCCTGCGGCGCGAAGCCCAGCTCGGGCGCGGCCACGGGGCCGATGATGCCGGGCGCGCCGTTATACGCGCCGGCGAGCACCACCTGCGTGGCGGTGAGCACCGCGAGGATGGGTGTTATCGAAAGGGCGGGTTTCTGCACGTGGTGTCCGTCAGTGCTCACGCGTGAAACGCGTGCTCAACCTGCGCGGACAGGACATTGGCATGACGATTGGAATTTGTTTGTGGGAATAATGATTTTCAGCCGATTCTATTGGATTATTCTGAGTGCCGGATTTTATTCCGCACAACTCTCCCATTGAACCTGTGCTCAATGCCAACCATTGCTATCATGCGGCACCAATGGTGGCCAGCTGGCCTTTTTGCGGGGAGAAGCTCGTGGTGCGTATCGGTTTTATCCTTTTGTGCATCCTCACGGCCACGCCGGCCTTGGCCGACGCCCCCACGCCCTGCGAGGGCGCACAGGCTTCCGAGTTGAAGCGCATGAGCACGGTGGCGTTGACGCTGCAGTTCTGCGAACGCTGGCGCACCGCCAGGCTCAACGATGACGGGGGTAACGACAACATGAAGCAGGCCGCCCAGTTGCGAAAGGACGGCAACCGCCGCGGCGCCCTCGACGCGGCGGCCACGGCCGGCTCGTTCTTTTCGGAGGCCGATGCCTGCCGCAACGAAGCGGTGGGCGTCGCCAGGGTGCTGGAAAAGGAAAAGAAAGTGTCCGGTAAGCAGTACGAGACGCTGATCCGGCAAAACTGCCCGGACGTGGCCGAGGACATGGATGCAATCATCGCCGCGACCAAGGGGGGCGCGGCGGGCACACCTGCGAAAGAACCTTCAAGCCGGCTTAAGTAGCCTGCCGGACCGCCATGCGCCCAATGCGCGCGTAGACGGGCCACCTCATCAACGCCGCCCCGCGAACCCGAAGGTCGCGGGCAGGGAATGCGTGGCGGCCATCAGTCACTCCGCGTCGCCCACGATACGGAACGGGTGCTCGGCGCTGCGCGTGTCCTTGCTGAGCTGGTACACGCGGTCGCGGAAGGCCCGGTCGCGCTCGCCCGGCCGGCCCTTCATGCGCTGGTCGGCGACGGCGTAGCAGATGTCGATGAAATCCTGCCACTCCTCGCCGGCGCCCTTCACGTACTCGAACACCGCGTCGTTGCCGAGCAGGATGCGCAGGCGGATGCCGTACAGGCGGTCCACGAGCGCCACGTCGAGAATGCCGTCTTCCACCATCACGTGAATGCGCTCGAAAACATTCATCAGGCGCCACACATCCACCCACTCCTCGCCGCGCGGTTTGAAGTTGGGTTCCTGTGTCAGGCGGCGGGTAATGGCGTTGGTGGAGTCAAACTGGTCATCGAGCGCCAGCAGGAACTGCCCTTTGGTCTGCTGCCGGGTGAGGTTCACCTGGCGCGCGATGTAGATCAGGCTGCTGGTGGTGGCGACCGCCAGAATGATGCCGGCGATGTCGCCGATGCTGATGGTCATTCCGCCTTCCATATGCTCACCTCAAAATAGTAAATGCCCAGCAGTTGGGGCGAGCCATTCTACAAACATCAAAGCGTGCTTGCCGGGTTCACCCGGTGAGGTTTGGCGCTCCGGTTTACTGCGGCTTCAACCCGATGAGGTTGGCCGCCTCGGTGAAGCGCGCCTTTTCGCGGGTGAGGAAGGCGCGGAAGTCCGCGACGCTGGTTGTCATGGGTCTCATTCCGACCTTCTCGAGGGCGGGCGCGACATCCGGTTCGTTCATCCCGGCGTTGATGGCCTCGTTGAGGCGGTTGACGATGGCGGCCGGCGTCTTGGGCGGCGCGATGACGCCGAACCAGAACGGCGTGATTTCGTGGCCGGGCAAGGCCTCCGAAATGGCCGGCGCAGTGGGGATGGCGGGCACCCGGTCGCGCGAGCCCACGGCGAGCAGGATCATACGGCCGGCGTCGATGAAATGCTTGACCGATGGATAGGTGGTCAGGCCGGTGTTGAGGTCGCCGACCACGATGTCGGTCTCCATCTGGGTGTTCCCCTTGTAGGGCACGGTGGTGGCCTTGAAATTCCCCTTTTGCCCGAACAGGGCCACTTCCATTTCCATGGAGGTGCCCACGGCGCCGATGGTGGTGCGGCCGGGGTTCGCCCGGGAGTACGAGACGAATTCCGCCAGCGACTTGAACGGTGCCTTGGCCGAGCCCACCAGCACCAGCGGGTAGGCGCTGCCCGTCATCAGCCCCACCGGGGTTAGATCGGTGAGCGGATCGAGCGTATACGACTTGGTGTTGAGCGGCAGCGTGAGCAGGCCGATGGTGGCAAACCCCAGGGTGTAGCCGTCGGGAGGCGCCTTGTTGACGGCCTCGAACGCGATCTGCGACTGCGCGCCCGGGCGGTAGTCGATGGTGACGGACTGTCCCAGGCGCTTCTCGATCTTGTCCGCAAAAGCGCGCGCCGAGACGTCGATGACGCCGCCGCCCGCGCCGTAGCCGACAATGAACGTGATGCGCCGCGTTGGATAGTCCTGGGCCGATGCCGCCCCGGCCAGCAACAGCGCCGCGATCAGGGCGACGGCCATCTTCAAGGCTTGGTTGTGCTCGCGCATTGCGTTTCCTCCTTGGTCGTTCAATGCAAATTTACTGCCAAGCACTGGCCAACGCGGGCTGATTTGACGCGGAAAGACGCTTGCCGCATAGGGGCCCCTGAATTTCACCGGCAAGCCGGGTTGGGGGTGGCTTACTCTACAATGCTTTGTTGTCGCAATACAATACTCGGCCGGCCGCGCCGGGAGGCGAAGCGACAGGGTGCTGGATTGCCGTCCGTTCTCCGATAGTCGACAATCCGCCTTCCACTCCCTGGTTGCGGACATGGGCGATATCTTCGTGCACATCGAGCGTCACCGCGTGGCCGCGCCACGGCGCCGGACCTTCGTGGCCGCGGCCGTGAAGAGGGCGCGCGCCCTGCGCGCTGCCGGCTGCCTGCGTTGCGACGTGGTCCAGGACATGGACGAAGCCGGGACCTACCTGCTGTGCAAGGTGTACGAAAACCGGAACAGCTATCGCCGCCTGCGGCGCGCCATGCATGCGGCCATCCCGACGCCCGAACTCTCGCTGTTCGCAACCAACTGCTATCCGGCCGACCGGGCCATGCAACCCGTGGCTCACAAGCCGGCGGACAAACCGGATCGCTACGGCCGCTACCTGCACTTCGGCATCTGGCAGATCCAGCCGCGGCACCGCGAGGCGTTCCTGCGCGGCATGCTGCTCGACGCGCGCGATTCGGTGCGGCTGGAAAAGGGCTGCTACCGCTTCGACATGCTGCAGGACACGCGGCGGCGCAACTGTTTTTATCTTTACCAGATTTATGAAAGCGCGCAGTGGCACGACGTGGACCACGTGGCCATGCCGCATGTGAAGCGATTGCTTGGACGGCCGGATTGGCCGGCGTGGCCGCTAAAGCGGCCGGGGTTTCCGATGGGGAGTATCACGGATACCGGGCGGTCGTTTCTGGTGCGCGGTAGGGTGGTGTGGTCGAGCGAACTAGACTGGGGATAGCGTCTGGCCTGATGTCGACGCTTACAAACCCGTGCCTGACCCCTTTAATTGCGTATGTCCCCTATTATTCTGGTTAAGAATCTCTTGTAAACGAACGATAGGAACAAGGTGGTATTGATCACTGGTGTCCTTTCCGGTAGCTGAGATCTCCTGCGTAACGAGTCTCCGAGCGGAATCCCAGTCACCCAAGAGATAAAAGATCACAGCGCGCAGCAATGCGACGTAGCGACAAGAGGCGTGCTTCTCCGTTGCAGGATCTTGCGCCCAAGCCCTCAAGAAGGATAGGTCGGGATAACGCATCATAAAAGGCATCCCATATTCCCTAATCGCTTGCACAATTTCACAGACCGCCTTGTGCATTGACGGAATGTCAGAAAACAGCCATTCAGTTCGGAGCGGCCCCGGAATTAAATATCCCAGAGTAACGCTCAGCGTCGGAGGGACATCGCGGACGGGTGTTTTCGACCCATCTAAGTGATCAATAAATTTCTGAATTTTCCAATTGATGAATCCAACTCGAGGAAAAAACGCCCCCGAAGGCCTGTCCTTCAGAATTTGAACGCTCACACGTAAAGTCGTTTCCTCATTTACGACCCGGATGAACGCATTCTTGCTACGGATGAACCCCAGACTTTGCATGCGGGGTACCAACTCGTTTTGCAGTCCTTTACTTATAGTATCCATGAATGCATGCCATTGCGATGAATCTCGGGAGTAATCAGCGCTCTCCAAAAACTAGACTTTGTTTTAGAATTTCCTTATATGTTTGTTGTCCTTGAAGGCTGCGAGCTCTGGCTGTGGACTCAATTTTTATCAGGAAATCGTGGTCTGTCCCCTATTATTCCTCGTCGGGATTAACGGAAAACTTGACCGCCATGCGAACCGGTCTTCAGTTTGGGAGAAGACTTCCGATGGATGGAAGATGCGATTTCATCAGGGTACACCGGCGAGTCCGT
>DATNCF010000377.1:0-14269 GCA_035571675.1 Burkholderiales bacterium
GGGCTGACGCTGTGGACCAAGGCCGGTTCCCCTCCCGAAGCCATCAACAAGGTCAACGCCGCCATGAACGAGGCGCTCAAGTCGTCGCAGCGGCTGATCGATTCCATCAAGGCCACGGGCGGAACCATCACCGGCGGCACGCCGGCAGACCTGCAGAAGCAAACCGAGCTGGAGTTCAGGATCTGGGCGGATGGCGCCAAGGTCGCGCACTACGAGCCGCAGTAGCCGATAACGCGCGCGGCCTTGGCCGCCAGGTCAGATGTTCCTGATCAAGCTTGCTGCGGCAGCCGCAGCAGCCGCCGGGCATTGCCCGCGGCGATCTGGCTGGCCTCGTGGTCCGGCACGTCGGCCAGCGCCTTGGCCAGCTCGGGACGGCTGTGCGGCCACAGCGAGTCGACGTGGGGAAAGTCGCTTTGCCACAGCAGCCGCTCCACGCCGATGCGATGGCGGTCCTCGATGCCCAGCGGATCGTTGAGGAACGAAGCCAGCATCTGCTCGTGCATGACCTGGCTGGCCGGACGCCCCTTGGGCGCCAGTTCCTTGCGCCCCCGCGTGGCGAAGTCCAGCCGTTCCTCGAGATAGGGCATCCACGACGCATTGGCTTCCAGCAGCGCCACGCGCCGGTTCGGCCGCTCGGTGAGCAGCGGCGAAAAGGCCAGGTCGCAGGCGGTCTGCATCACGTCCATGTTCATGGCCGCGACCAGGGTTTCCACGGAACGCCTGGAATCGCTCTGAGGGTCGGGCCAGGGAATGCCGCTGGAGGCGATGTGGATGAACATCGGCATGCCGGCGGCGTCGGCCGCGTCGAGCACGCGCTGCCACGACGGCAGATGAAACGAGGGCAGGCCGAGCGCGGCCGGGTCGTGCGGCAGAGAAATGCCGCGCGCGCCCAGCGGCGCCACGCGCTCGATTTCTTTCACCATGGCGCCGGGATCGGCCAGGGGCAGGATGGCCACGCCCACCAGGCGCTCGGGCGCGGCGGGACAAAACTCGCGCAGCACGAAGTCGTTCCAGGTGCGCACGCACTCGGCCCACAACGCCGCGTCGCCCAGCTTGGCGAAGCGCTCCCCCGAAAAGCCCATCACGGCGTGTGGGAACAGGGTGTGCACACCCACCTGCTCGCGGTCCATGGCCGCGAGGCGCGCCGCGGGCTTCCAGGAATGGTCGGCGATGTCCGCGAAGCGCTTGACCGGGCGCGCCGGGTCGGCGCGGTTGATGTCCGAGCCCACCATGCGCGACAGCGGCAGCACCTCGTCGCCGAAGCGCCAGGCCTGGCCGCCGTCGGGCGTGTCGACGAGGTGGGGGCCACGCGCCGCCTGCGCGCGGGACAGGCGCTCGGTCCACAGCGTGGCGGGTTCGACCACGTGGTCGTTCACCGATACCGGCCAGACATTGTCGGGAAGCATGGCCGTCCTTCAGTTCAGGTTGTAGACCTTGGCGGCGTTGTCGCACAGGATCTTGCGCCGCACGGCGGGATCGGCCTTTCCGAACATGCGTTCGCGGATTTTCGGCGAGTGCGGGAAGGTGCCGTCGCCGTGCGGATAATCGGCCGCCCACATGAAGCTGTCGGCGCTGGTCTTGGAGATCAGCTCCACGCCCAGGTGCTCATCCGAGAACGTGGCGTAGCACTGGCGGTGAAAAATCTCGCGCGGCGAGGCCTTCAGGGTAACGGTGCTGCCGCGCGTGGTGCCGTACTGGCTGATTTCATAGTCCAGCCGTTCCAGCACGTAGGGAATCCAGCCGATGCCGGACTCGCCCAGCACGAACTTCATTTTCGGATGGCGGTCTAGCACGCCGGACAGGATCATGGTGGTCAGCACTTCCTCGAGCTGCATGCCCAGCACCGCGGCCAGCGACGGCAGCTTCCACGGCTGGTCATTGGGGATTTTGGTCAGGCTGTGCGACCCCGCGCCCACGTGCACGTTGATGGACATGCCGCTTTCCTCGGCGGCGCTCCACAGCGGCTCCCACATGGGATCGAAAATCGGCTTCACCGCGCCCCATACGTCGAAGTAGGCGCCGCGCAGGCCGATGGACTGGCAGCGCAGCATCTCCTTCACCGCCGCCTGGGCGTCATGCACGGGCAGGGTGGCGAGTCCGATCAGCCGCCCTCCCGACGGGCCGCACAACTCCTCGGCCTGCCAGGAATTGAAGGCCGTGCACACCGCCGACTTCAGCTCCTGGTCGGTGAAGCTCCAGTCGAGGAAGTTGTACAGAACCTGGGCGTCGATGCCTTCGGCATCCATGTCCTGGAGGCGGTACTTGACGCTGGTGGAGCGCCACACGCCGGGCTCGGGCTCCTCGGGCAGTCCGGCCTTGTCGAACACGATGATCATGTTCTCGGGGCGCTTGGACCCCCAGTGCCCCCAGCGTTTGCCCTCGCGGACCCATTCCGTGTTTCCCTTGTCGTTGGTGACCACTTTCGGCCCGGCTTCGCGGTACTTGGCCGGCAGGCGCTTCTGCCACAGGTCCCGGGGAATGTAGGTGAGGTCGATGTGGTCGTCGGCGGAAATGACTCGTTCGCTCATGGCAGGTCCTTGGGTCGTTCGTCAATCTGGTGAAACGTTCGACACGTGGTTCGTCGCGGACCGTCAAGGCCGCGGCTTCTATCGGGCTGAAACGATTCTAGGAATGGCTTATCGCGTGTGTCAAATGCACGATCGGAGCTTTCGTCAGGCTGAAGGGCCCATTGCCGCAAATAGAAGCAACGCCCGCAAAAAGGCAATTGTGCGAAGTGCGAGGCTGGGGTAAAAACCCTGGTGCAGGGCTAGGCCCACAGGCACCGTCCGGAGGCAGCGATGAACCGCAAGATCTACCTGCACGAAATCGTCAAGATTCATAAGGACAACCGCGCCAACTATTTCGAGCACATGTCGGTGAAGTGGGCGCCGGCCATGAAGGAGCGCGACCAGAAGCTGTTCGGCAACTTCAACATCTTCACCAGCCTGTCGAAATGGCCGTATGTGCTCAACCTGTGGGAGTACGACGGCTGGAAGGGCATTGCCGGCGCCTTCGATTTCGAGACCAGCAACCCCGCGACTTTCCGCGATCCCTTTTTCGCCGAGTGGAGCAAGACGGCCTACAACTACCGCCGCGAAGGCGAGGACCGCGTGCTGATCCCGGCCCATTACGCCCCGACCATCGACGAGCTGGTCGGCTCGGGCAACATTGGCCACAAGCTGTACTACCACGAGACGGTGGACCTGCGCCCCGGGACGGCCAAGGCCTACCTGGAACTGGTGGAGAAGGAATGGCTGCCCCAGGCCAAGGCGCTGGGCATGGGGCTGATCGGCGCCTACCGGACTTCGGGACGCAAGGACTCCGAGGCCATCCTCATCTGGTCGCTGCGCGACTGGGCGCAGTGGGGAAGCCTCGAGGAAGCCCACGACTCGTCCGAAACCATGGCGGCCTGGAACAGGCGCACCGATGGCATGGCGTTGAACTGGCGACGCGAGGTGCTGATGGCCGCGCCGCAGGCGCCCATCCGCACCGGCAGGCACTTGGCCGACCTGGTGTAGGCGGCTCGTCCGGCAAACGCCATGCCGACACGAGCAAGGGCGCTTGACCGGGGGAACACGTCTGGCAGGTCAACCTCGCTTTTGTGACAAGCGAGCGGCGGGAATTTCTTCTTCCTGATCCGATTGGCGAGCAGGGCGCTTTTGGACTATTGACGCGGGCCGGCAATCCTAAGCGCATTGCACGTTATCGGAGGGAAACATGCGAACAACCGCGCAATCGGCATTGTGTGTATGGGCGGGGGCGGCCGCCGTGGCATTCGGGCTAAGCGGCCCCCTTCAGCATTTTGGCTTCATACCGAAAACCGATGTGGGCGACCTGAGTCTGTGGCTGATCAAGGCGGCGCGGGGCACCGTGGTCAAGGACGCCGAGGCCAGCTGCACGGGCGACATCAGCGTCCTGGGCCCGGGAGGATTTTCGTTCCCCAACACCGTCGGCAGCGATGGGCTGGGCAGCGGAATTGCCTCAAACGGGGGCGGTGCCGCCCATGGGGCGGGGGACGGAGGAATGGGCGGCGGCCCTTATTTGCCACCCGCAGCGCTTTTTGCATCGGCGCCTCCGCGCAACGGGTCACAGTTCGCGGCGGGCTGGGACACGCAAGACCTGGAGAAGGACGCTGGCGATCTGTCCTGCCTGGCAGGCGAGGCAGGCTGCAAAAAACGGGCTGCGCAACCGCCGGAGGCCGCTCCGCCAGTCGTCGCCATTGCGCCGCCGAGGGAAGCCGGTTTCGCCGTTCCCGCGCCGGCGGGCACGCTGGCGGCACGCTAGATAATCCGCGGCAGGTGGGCGCCTGCCGCCAGGGCTACCGCCCGGGGTTCACCCGCGTTTTTTCGGGTACTCGAGCTTGGGCGCCGCCTTCAGGCTCTCCTTGGTCGCGCCGGGCAAAACGAACTTCCCGTCATCGACGCGAAGTGCGCTGGTCTGCACGGCGACGTTGTGCCGCCCCAAGCCCACAAAGCCGCCGGCGCCGACTACCACGTACGCCACGCTGGTGTCCGGCGCGATGATCAAGTCGGTGATGGTGCCTATCTTCTTTTTGTCGTCGCTGTACACGGCTTTGCCGAGCAGCGCTTTCTTGGCGCTCAAGCCGGTATCGGAATCCGGCACGACGTATATCACCACGGCATCGGGTGCGTTGGTTTGGGCGTGAACCGGGTTGGCGGAGAAAGCGGCGACCAGCGCCAGGCCGGCGATGAATGAAAACGGCTTCCTGTCCATATGAACCCTTTGCGGTTTGGTTGGGGCCACGAGAAGCCTATCCAAGGTCTGCCAAGGATCTAACAGCGGAGTCAGGCCCGTTCAGCCCACGAAGGCGGTAGTTACATGGAGCACCCTCAGCCTGACATCATTGGGCTGGTTGATCCGTAACCGTTTGATTTCTGGCTCCCCGACCTGGGCTCGAACCAGGGACCTGCGGATTAACAGTCCGTCGCTCTTCCGACTGAGCTATCGGGGATTTGCGGCGCTGGAACCAGTGCCGGGCGGTACTTGCGAAAGCCGCGTATTTTAATCTGGCGGCGCGAGGCGGTCAAACGGAAAAGGGCTGTTTTCCGGCCCTTTTCGCGTCCCGCAAGCTTGTTTCTTTCTTATTTCATCGCATCGGCGATGGCGTCGGCCACGTAGTCGATGTTGCCGCTGTTCAGCGCGGCCACGCAGATGCGGCCCGTGTCCACGGCGTATACCCCGTGGCCGCCGGCCAGTTTGGCCACCTGCTCCTTGGTGAGGCCTGAGTAGGAGAACATGCCGCGCTGCTTCACCACGTAGCCGAAGTCATGGCCGGGCAGGCGCGCGGCCAGCTTGGCGGCGAGCTGCTCGCGCATGGCGCGGATGCGCACGCGCATGCCGGCCAGTTCCTCTTCCCACAGCTTGCGCAGCTCGGGCGTGGTGAGCACGGCGGCCACGATCTGCCCGCCGTGGGTAGGCGGGTTGGAATAGTTGGTGCGGATGATGCGCTTCAACTGCGACAGCGCGCGCGCCGCCTCGTCGGCGCTGTCCGCCACTACTGACAGGGCGCCGATGCGCTCGCCGTACAGCGAGAAGGACTTGGAGAAGGAGTTGGATACGAACAGCGGACCGCTTGTCTCGGCGAAACGCCGCACCACGGCGCCGTCGGCATCCAGGCCGTCGCCGAACCCCTGGTAGGCGATGTCGAGGAACGGCACGAGGCCGCGCCCGCGCACGATGCCGATCACCTTGCCCCATTGGTCGGCGTCAAGGTCAACGCCGGTGGGATTGTGGCAGCAGGCATGCAGCACCACGACGGAGCCCGCCGGCAGTTTTTCCAGCGCCGCGCTCATGGCCGGGAAATTCAGGCCGTGCGTGGCGGCGTCGTAGTACGGATAATTGTTCACCGTGAAGCCGGCGTTCTCGAACAGCGCGCGGTGGTTCTCCCAGCTCGGGTCGCTGATCCACACCTGCGCATCGGGCGCGATGCGGCGCAGGAAGTCGGCGCCGATTTTCAGGCCCCCCGTGCCGCCCAGGCTTTGCGCAGTGACGATGCGGCCCTCCTTGAGCGCCTTGGAATCGGCGCCGAATACCAGCGACTGCACCGCCTTGTCATAGGCGGCAATGCCGTCGATGGGCAGGTAGCCGCGGGGGGCTGAGGCGGCTGCGAGTTGCTGCTCCGCGCGCTTCACGCATTCCAGCACGGGGATTTTGCCCGCGTCGTCATAGTAAATCCCTACGCCGAGGTTGACCTTTTTCGGGTTCTTGTCGGCGTTGTAGGCCTCGGTGATGCCGAGAATGGGGTCGCGAGGCGCCATTTCGACGCGGGCGAGGACAGAGGGGGATTGCGCCATGTTCAGGGTGATAAAATATACAGTTCTTGACCCGCACATTGTACCGTACCCCACGCCGAGCCCCTCTCCAACCCATGCGCAAAACCTTCCCCGGCAGCCCGTTCGTCCTGAACCAGCCCTTTCCCCCCGGCGGTGACCAGGCCGAGGCCATCGATAAGCTGGTGGAGGGCATCAACGACGGTCTGGCCTGGCAGACCCTGCTGGGTGTCACGGGCTCGGGCAAGACCTATACCATGGCCAACGTCATCGCCCGCATCGGGCGGCCGGCGCTCGTGCTGGCGCCCAACAAGACTCTGGCGGCGCAGCTCTACGCCGAATTCCGCGAGTTTCTGCCCGACAACGCGGTGGAGTACTTCGTCTCGTACTACGACTACTACCAGCCCGAGGCCTACGTGCCCTCGCGGGACTTGTTCATCGAGAAGGATTCCTCGATCAACGAGCACATCGAGCAGATGCGCCTGTCGGCCACCAAGTCGCTGCTGGAGCGCGAAGACTCGGTGATCGTGGCCACGGTGTCGTGCATCTACGGTATCGGCGATCCCGTGGACTACCACGGCATGATCCTGCACCTGCGCGAGAAGGAGCGCGTGTCGCGCCACGACATCATTGCCCGCCTCACCGCCATGCAGTACGAGCGCAACGAGGTGGACTTCAGCCGCGGCACCTTCCGTGTGCGCGGCGACGTGCTGGACGTGTTCCCGGCCGAGAACTCCGAGACCGCCGTGCGCATCGAGCTGTTCGACGACGAGATAGAGTCGCTCACCCTGTTCGACCCGCTCACCGGGCATGCCCACCAGCGCACGCCGCGCTTCACCGTCTATCCCTCCAGCCACTACGTGACGCCGCGCGAGACCACGCTGCGCGCCGTGGAGGCCATCAAGCTGGAACTGCGCGAGCGCATCGAAACCTTCAACAAGGCCGGCAAGCTGGTGGAGGCGCAGCGCATCGAGCAGCGCACCCGCTTCGACCTGGAAATGCTGGCCGAGCTGGGCTTCTGCAAGGGCATCGAGAACTACTCGCGCCACCTGTCCGGCCGCAACCCCGGCGAGCCGCCGCCCACGCTCATCGACTACCTGCCCAAGAACGCGCTGATGTTCATCGACGAGAGCCATGTCACCATCGGCCAGTTGGGCGGCATGTTCAAAGGCGACCGCTCGCGCAAGGAAAACCTGGTGGAATACGGCTTCCGCCTGCCGTCGGCGCTGGACAACCGGCCGCTGAAGTTCGACGAGTTCGAGAAAGTCATGCGCCAGACCGTTTTCGTCTCGGCCACGCCGGCCGACTACGAGAATCAGCGCTCCGGCCAGGTGGTCGAGCAACTGGTGCGGCCCACTGGCCTGGTGGACCCCGAGGTGGAAATCCGGCCGGCCGGAACGCAGGTGGACGACCTGCTTTCGGAAATCAACCTGCGCGTGGCGCGCGACGAGCGCGTGCTGGTGACCACGCTCACCAAGCGCATGGCCGAGGAACTCACCGACTACCTGCGCGAGCACGGCGTGAAGGTGCGCTACCTGCATTCCGAGGTGGAGACGGTGGAGCGCGTGGAAATCCTGCGCGACCTGCGCCTGGGCGAGTTCGACGTGCTGGTGGGCATCAACCTGCTGCGCGAGGGCCTGGACCTGCCCGAGGTGTCGCTGGTGTGCATACTCGACGCCGACAAGGAAGGGTTCCTGCGCTCGGAGCGCTCGCTCATCCAGACCATTGGCCGCGCCGCGCGCCACATCCACGGCAAGGCCATCCTGTACGCCGACCGCATGACCGATTCCATGCGCCGCGCCATCGGCGAGACCGAGCGCCGCCGCAACCGCCAGATCGAGTTCAACGCCGCGCATGGCATCACGCCCAAGGGCATCATCAAGGGCGTGCGCGACATGATCGACGGCGTGTACGACCCGCAGGCCGCGCAAATCTACCTCAAGGCCGCCCAGGATCAGGCGCGCTACGAAAGCCTGTCCGAGAAGCAATTGGCGCGCGAGATCAAGCAGCTCGAAAAGCAGATGCACGAGCATGCCCGCAACCTGGAGTTCGAGAAAGCCGCCCAGGCGCGCGACCGGCTGGCCGAACTGAAGAAGAATTTTTTCGGCGCCTTGCCCCGGGACGACGATTCCGAGCTGCTGCCGGAAAAGAAGTCGGCGCAGGGTTAGATGTCGGAGAAGGCAAGCGTCGTTTTCGTCTGCACCGGCAACATTTGCCGTTCACCCACGGCCGAAGGCCTGTTCCTGCACAAAGTGGCGCGAGTCGGCTTGTCGGAATTGATCCACGTCGATTCGGCCGGCACGCACGGATACCACGTCGGTGAGGGGCCCGATGCGCGCAGCGTCAAGCACGCCGCGCTGCGCGGCTACGACCTGTCTGCGCTGCGCGCACGGCGCTTCGACAAGGCAGACTTTCATCGTTTCGACCTGGTGCTGGCCATGGACGAAGGCCATCACGATCATCTGTCGCGGCTGGTGCAGCCGTCCCATGGCCAAAAGCTGGGCCACAAACTCAAGATGATGATGGGCTACTCGGCGAAGTACCGCACGCTGCATCGCGAGGTGCCCGATCCCTATTACGGCGGGCCGGAAGGCTTCGAGCACGTGCTCGACCTGCTGGAGGACGCCACCGACGGCCTGCTGCGCGAGTTGCGGGCCCGGCTCTAGATCCAGAAACGCGGGAGGACACGTGCCGCAAAGCTTCCATCACTACACCGGCCTCATCGAGCTCTCTGGGCTGCTGCGCGCGCGCCGGGTCTCTCCCGTGGAAGCCGCCACGCTGATGCTGGAGCGCATCGGGCGGCTGGACAAGGCGCTGTGCAGCTACCAGACCGTCACCGCCGAGCGCGCGCTGCAGAGGGCGCGCCTGGCCGAAGCCGAAATCGCGCGCGGCTTGTGGCGCGGACCGCTGCACGGCGTGCCCATCGCGGTGAAGGACCTGTGCGACACCGAGTTCGCGCCCACCGCCGCCGGCATGACCATCCATCGCGACCGGGTGCCGGCGCGCAACGCCACGGTAGTGGATCGGCTGGAAGCGGCGGGTGCGGTCATCCTGGGCAAGCTGGCCATGACCGAGGGCGCCTTCGGCACCCACCATCCCGGCATGCCCACGCCGAAAAATCCCTGGCATGCCGATTACTGGCCCGGCATTTCCTCCAGCGGCTCGGGCGTGGCCACAGCGGCGGGGCTGTGCTACGCCTCGCTGGGTTCGGACACCGGCGGCTCCATCCGCCTGCCTTCGTCGGCCTGCGGCCTCACCGGGCTCAAGACCACCTGGGGCCGGGTCAGCCGCGACGGCATTTTTCCGCTTGCGCCGTCGGTCGACACCATCGGACCCATGGCGCGCAGCGCCGAGGACTCGGCCGCGGTGCTGGCCGCCATCGCCGGGTTCGACCAGCGCGACCCCACCAGCCTCACGGCGCCCGTGCCGGACTATCTGGGCGGCATCGCGGCCGGTGTGCAGGGGCTGCGACTGGGCGTGGATGACACCGTCGCCGCATCGCTGCACGCGGACGTGGCGCATGTGCTGGAATCGGCCGCGGGCATATTCGCTCAAGCGGGCATGCGCATCGGGTCCGTGCGGCTGCCCGCATTCGACCGGGTGCTCAGCGTGGGCGCCGCCTATTCGGCGGTGGAAACGCTGTGGTCGCACCGCGATACCTGGCCCGCCCGCGCCGCCGAATACAGCCGGGTCTTGGCCGCCCGCCTTGAGAGCGCGGCGAACGTCACGCCCCTGCAGCTGATCGAGGCGCAATTGGAGCGGCGCGACTTCGCTGGCAGGGTGGCCGCGCTGTTCCGCGACGTGGACCTGCTGCTGGTGCCGGTGCTGCCCGGCCCCGTGGACAAAAATGTGGATTACAAGGGGCTGGCCCGGCTGGTCCGCTTCACCGCGCCCTTCAATGCCAGCGGCAGTCCCACCATCACCCTGCCGGGCGGGGTGGACCGCAACGGCCTGCCGGTGGGTTTCCAACTGGTCGGTCCGCATCTGGCCGAAGACGTGCTGCTGCGTGCGGGATATGCCTTTCAGCGCATGACCGACTGGCATACCCGCCATCCTGCCCAATAGGAGGGGACGACGGCCGGTAAAGTCCTGCACCGGCATTGCGCGGCGTCCGACAGACCCAGGTCCGGCAGGGGCGGAACATTCGGCATACGGGCCGCCAAGGCCTTCTCCGGACGGAGGATCTCATGCAACTGCTATTCATCCTGGCCATCGTGTTCGCCATCGGCGCCGTGGGCTTTGCTTTCCAGAACGGCGAAGCCGTGACGGTGACCATGGGCTATTGGCAATTCGACGCCTCGCTGGCCGTGATCGTGCTGGTGGCCATGGCCATCGGCGCCCTGGTAAGCGGATTGCTTTCCAGCCCGAAAATGATCGCCGGACAGGTGGACAGCACCCGGCTGCGCCGACGCGTGGATGAACTGGAACGGGCCAACGCCCGGCTGGAGCAGCGCGTCCGCGACCTGAACGAGCGCGACGCGATGGTCATGCGCCGCGAAGCCGACGCGCCCCTCGTGGTGGCGCGTCCGAGCGGCGCGCCGGCCGTGGCGAGCGGAGCGCGCTGACCACGCAACAGCAACGTAGTGGGCAACAAAAAGGCGCCTCGGCGCCTTTTTGTTGCCTAACACAGCGGGGTTCTGAAGGGGCCAAGGCCCCTTCTCTCTTGAGCAGTGAGTGCAACCCGCTATCTGCTACCCGCTAACCGCTAACCCGCCAGCCCCTCAACAGCCTTGGAAGGCGCCTTTGACGCCTTTTTTGCTGTTGCCCCCTACGGAGCCGGTTTGTGCTCATCGCCCCCAGTCTCCACCTGCACCATGGGGGCACCCAGGTCGGCGGGCGGCGGACGGCGCGTGCGCTTGGCCGGCTTGAATTCCGGCTCGGGCGGAATGTCTGCCTGCACATCCGAGCGCGTCTGCACCATCACTAGGCCGCTGCTCTTCAGCGAATCCTCCAGGTCTTCCGGTTTGACGGCCGGAGCAGGGGCGGGCGCCGGCTCGTGACGGTGTTCTGGCACGGGTTGCGGCTCGGCGGCCCTTGCCCCGGGCTCGTACTTGGCCGCGGGCTCGTACTTGGCCGCAGGCTCGTACTTGGCCGCAGGCTCGTACGTGGGCGCGGGCTCGTGGCGAGCAGGCTCCTGATGAACCGCGGGCTCCTGACTGACCACGGGTTCGGGTGCCGCGACAGGCTGCTCGGCACGCTGCTCCACGGGCGCCACGTCCTGTGTCACCGGTTCGGCAGTTTCATGCGCGGGCATGTACACGGGGGCCGGAGCCAGTTCGGGATTGGCCTCGGGATGCACGGCGGAAGTATCGGCGCCCGTTGATTCGAGCGGCGCACCTTCCGCCACGCCGGCGCCGCGTTCATCCTGACCGCGCTCACCGCGCCCACGGCCCCGGCCGCCGCGGCGGCGGCCGCGTTCGGGGCGATCGCCCCGGCCTTCACCGTTCTGCTGGTGCTGTTCCGGCTGCGCGGTCTGGTCGGCCGTGATTTGGCCTTCGGCTACCTGCTCCTCGCGCGGCTCACCCTCGGGACGCGGAGGGCGCCCCTCGCCACGGCCGCCGCGCTGGCGTTCCTCACGGGGGCCGCGCTCGGGACGATCGCCCCGGCCTTCGCCGCGTGCGCCGCGTTCGCCACGATCACCGTGCTCGGCACGATCACCACGCTCGCTGCGCTCGGGACGATCACTGCGCTCGCTGCGCTCGGGACGATCACCACGCTCGCTGCGCTCGGGACGATCACCACGCTCGCTGCGCTCGGGACGATCACCACGCTCGCTGCGCTCGCGTTGCGGCCGGTCGCCGCGCTCGAGACGCGGCTGGCGTTCTTTTTGCTCACCGCGCTGTTCACCGCGCGCTTCCCGCTGGCCGTCGCGTGGACGCTCGTCGCGCTCGCCGCGGCCGCGGCCGCGGCCCCGGCCATTGCGTTCGCCGCGCTCGCCGCGTTCGGACCTGGCAGGGCGTTCCTCCCGGGCGCCGCGTGACGGGGAGGCCGGCGCGGCCGGTGTCTCTTCATTGGCGGCCGCGGGGGCCGTATCGCCCTTCAGCCAGCCGAGCATGCGGCTCAGGAATCCGCCGCCGCGTTCTTCCATGACCGGCTGCGGCCGGCTCGGGGCCGGCGCCGGCTGGGTGGGCATGGGGGCGGGCGTGCCGGGCGTGAAGTTGCGCACCGCCGCCTGCGGACGCGCAGGCCGTGTTTCCTGCGCTTCCTGCAGCGTGGCCTCCGCTTCCTCGGGCGCTTCCACCAGTTCGAAGGACGCCGGCTGCACGCCTTCCTGGTTCAGGTCGTCGTGGCGGCGGCGCTCCACCTTGTAATTGGGCGTCTGCAAGTGGATGTTGGGAATCATCACCACGTTGACCTTGAGGCGGGCCTCGATGGCGTGGATGTCCGAGCGCTTTTCGTTCAGCAGGAACGTGGCCACGTCCACCGGCACCTGCGCGAACACGGCGGCGCTGTTCTCCTTCATGGCCTCTTCCTGGATGATGCGCAGGATGTGCAGCGCCGTGGACTCGGCGCCGCGGATGTGGCCGGTGCCGTTGCAGCGCGGGCAGGTGATGTTGCTGCCTTCGCCCAGGCTGGGGCGCAGCCGCTGGCGCGACAGCTCCATGAGGCCGAAGCGCGAAATCTTGCCCATTTGCACCCGGGCGCGGTCGTAGTGCAGGGCCTCGCGCAGGCGCGTCTCGACTTCGCGCTGGTTGCGCTGGCTTTCCATGTCGATGAAGTCGATGACGATCAGGCCCCCGAGGTCCCGCAGCCTGAGCTGGCGGGCGATTTCCTCGGCTGCCTCGAGGTTGGTGCGGAAGGCCGTCTCCTCGATGTCGTGGCCGCGCGTGGCGCGCGCCGAGTTCACGTCCACCGACACCAGCGCCTCGGTGTGGTCGATGACGATGGCGCCGCCCGAGGGCAGGTTGACCTGCCGCGAGTAGGCCGTCTCGATCTGGTGCTCGATCTGGAAGCGCGAGAACAGCGGCACGTCGTCGCGGTAGCGCTTCACCCGGCCGACGTTGTCGGGCATCACGTGCGCCATGAACACCTGCGCCTGCTCGTAAATGGCGTCGGTGTCGATGAGGATTTCGCCGATTTCAGGCTGGAAGTAGTCGCGGATGGCGCGGATGACCAGGCTGCCTTCCTGGTAGATCAGGAATGCGCCCTTTTGCGAGCCGGCGGCTTCTTCGATGGCCTTCCAGAGCTGCATCAGGTAGTTGAGGTCCCACTGCAGTTCTTCATAGGAGCGCCCGATGCCGGCGGTGCGGCCGATGATGCTCATCCCCTGCGGGATGGGCAGCTTGTCCATGATGTCCCGCAACTCGTTGCGGTCTTCACCCTCGACACGGCGCGAGACCCCGCCGCCGCGCGGGTTGTTGGGCATCAGGACCAGGTAGCGTCCGGCCAGGCTGATGAAGGTGGTGAGCGCGGCGCCCTTGTTGCCGCGTTCGTCCTTCTCGACCTGGACGATCAACTCCTGGCCTTCCTCCAGCGCGTCCTGGATGCGGGCGCGGCCCACGTCCACGCCCGGCTTGAAAAAGGCGCGCGCGACTTCCTTGAAGGGGAGGAACCCGTGCCGGTCGGTGCCGTAATCGACGAATGCGGCCTCGAGGCTCGGCTCGATGCGGGTGATGACACCCTTGTAGATGTTGCTCTTGCGTTGTTCCTTGGCCGCGGATTCAATGTCGAGGTCGATCAATTTTTGACCATCGACAATGGCGACGCGCAGTTCTTCGGCCTGCGTCGCATTGAAAAGCATGCGCTTCATGTTGTTCTCCCGCGCGCGCGGGACAACCATAACCGTGTCAGTCGGCTATCGCATTATCTGTGGGAACCGGATGTGGGATATGGATGTTCAGAATCGGATTGTGCATTGGACCGACGCGGACCCGGTTGGGGATTCGCCTGGTTGGGCAATTCGCCCAGTCCCGCGCTTGGGATGGTTTGCCGACGCTGTTGGCGCGCTGTTATTAAAGTACTATCAAGGTCTTGAAGAC
>DATNCF010000378.1:0-8778 GCA_035571675.1 Burkholderiales bacterium
GCCCTGGACCGCGGCCGCTTCTTTTTCATCGGTGCGCGAGGCGCAAGCGCCAACTATGTCAGCGTCGAGGGCGTGATCGAAGCGTTGTTGCTGTGCTCCACGCGCGCGCAAGCGCGCGGCCGCGTATACAACCTGTCCGACTGGTGCACGCTGGAATCCTTCATCGGCGCCAGTTGTGTAGCGCTTGGAAAGCCAATGCCACGTCTGCGCCTGCCGGGTCTCCCCGTGCGAGCGGCTGCGGGCGTCCTCCAGGCTGTTCCGGGATTTCCGTTGACCACATCACGCGTCGATGCGCTGACCAATCGCAGCCGCTATTCCATCGAGCGCATTCAGTCCGAACTCGGTTACCGCCATCCGGTCTCGCTCCCATCGGCGCTGGGCGATATGGTGAAAGCCTGGAAACAGAAGCGCTAGCGCGGCACCGCGATGATGAACACCGAGGTTGACAATCCCGCGGGCAGGAACGGTAGAGGATAGCGGCGCAGTTCCACGATCCGCATATTGTGCCGGACTGTCTGCGCCAGCCAGCGCCAGTCGAAACCCTTGTGCTCCACGCCATGCGGCGGCAGGCGGTCAAGCTGGTACAGCCCCGCCCAGAAAGTCTCGGCCCAGGTGTACTCGCGGTGGCGCATGTAGCCCATGAACAGCGAGGCGACATTCTTCATCCAGATGGCCGGGCCGATTTCCACCGGCACCGAGCACACAAAGATGCGCGGCCGCAGCGCGGCGATGCCCTCGACCACGCGCACGGCGTCGTGCTCGGGTATGTGCTCCAGCGTCTCCAGCGCCACCACGATATCGGGCGGACCGCCTTGGGACAGCATGCCCGGCTCCGAGGCCGAACCCTGCACGATGCGGCAGTTGGCGTGGCCCGCGTAACGCTCGCGCGCCACGGCCACGAAGTCCTCGCGCAGTTCGATCCCGGTGTAGTCCAGCTTGAAGGAGGGGTTCAGCTCGCCGAACAGCTTGGCGTGGGCGCAGCCCACTTCCAGCACGCGCAGGGGCCGGTCGGGGATGTCGCGCGCCAGCCCCGCGAACACGCGGCGAATGCCCTGGTAGCGGCGCGAATGCACCCAGGCCATGAGCGGGTTGAAGCTCTGGGCTTTTTCGTAATCGGTCTGGGCGGCGGGGTTCATGGTATTACGGGCGTGCACTTTAGCATGGGGGCCTAGCCCACCGGCGCAGTCCGGCTATGATTGCGCCCGCCATGCGCATACTCCGTTCCGCCAACACGCCCTTCTTCCTGCTGCACCTGCTGGGCAGCCAGATACGCGCGGAAATGGCCGCCGGCTACGAAGTCTATGCGGCCGCCGGCCCCGGCGACGGCTACGAGGAGCTGTCGGCGCTGCTGGGCGGGCGGCTGGTGGAAGTGCCGATTGCGCGCGACATGGCGCCCTTGGCCGACCTGGTGTCGCTGTGGCGGCTGTACCGGCTCATGCGCCGGCTGCGCCCCGACATTGCCCATTCCACCACGCCCAAGCCGGGCCTGCTGTTCGCCATCGCCGGGTTCCTGGCGCGCGTGCCCATCCGCATGCACACCTTCACCGGGCAGCCCTGGGTGGAAATGCGCGGCGCGCGGCGCCTGATCACGCGTGCCTGCGACCGGCTCATCATGGTGCTGAATACGGCCAATTATTGCGACAGCCCCAGCCAGCAGGCCTTCCTGGAAAGCGAAGGCATCGGCCGGGTAGGCGTGGTGGGCGCCGGTTCATTGTCGGGTGTGGATACGGAGAAATTCTCGCCTCCCAGCGCGGAGCAGCGGCGCGCGGCGCGCGCCGCGTTCAATCTGCCGGACGAGGCGCGGGTCATCGCCTTCGTCGGCCGCATCACCGCCGACAAGGGCATGGTGGAGCTCATGGACGCCTTCGACCGCCTCAAGGCCGATGTCGCTGACCTGCACCTCGTGCTGATCGGTCCCTTCGACGACCGCGCTCCGCTGCCCGCGGCCGAACTGCGGCGCATCCATGCCGCGCCCGGCGTGCACGCGCTCGGCTACGTGCCGCAACCCGAGAAGGTGCTGGCCGCGGCCGACGTGCTGGCCCTGGCCAGCTACCGCGAGGGCTTCGGCAACGTGGTCATCGAGGCCGCCGCCATGGGCATTCCCACCGTGGGCACACGCATCAACGGCCTCATCGACGCGGTGGCCGATGGCGAGAGCGGGCTGCTGGTGCCGGTGAAGGATGCCGCGGCGCTGGCCCATGCCCTCGGTCGAGTGCTGGTCGACGATACGCTGCGCCTGGCGCTGGGCCGGGCGGCGCGCGCGCGCGCGGCGCGCCTGTTCGATGCGGATCGCATCAGCGCATTGGTCCTGGAAGAGTACCGGCGCCTGGCGCGCGGGCGCCTGCCGATTTAACCGGGCCCCGGCGCTTGGCGCGGCGTGGCGGTCAGCTCTTCCCAGGCGCGCAACACGGCGGCGGTGTCGATGTCCCGCACTTCGCGCGACGGCATTTGCAGCACCCGGTGGTTCACCTTCCAGGGATGCCAGCGCGCAGGGTCCGAATCGCCGAACAGCGCCATGATGGGCTTGCCCAGCGCCGCGGCAAGGTGCATGGCGCCGCCGTCGGCGCAGATCACGCTGTCGCAGGCACTCAGGGCGGCAATCAGGTCGGCAAGCTGCGCGGTCGCATAGGGCAGCACGGGCAAACCGGCCAGCGAACCGGCCAGCGCCGCCGCCTTGCCATCGTCGCCCGGATGCAGTCGGTTGGCCTCGTCCCCCGGCGCCCACAACAGCACCAGGCGGGCGCCGTGGCGCTCATGCAGGGTGCGCGCCACCTGCTCGAAGCGCTCCACGGGCCAGCGCTGGCTGGGTTTGCGGGCGCTGATGTGCAGCGCGACCAGCGGGCCCGGACCGGTTGCCTTGTCGCTTAGGGCCGTCTGCACCCGGGCGAGTGCGTCCGCGTGCGGCCGCAGCATCGCCGCGGGCGGCTCTTCGCTGATGCCCAGCGGTGCGAGCAGGGCGAACACTTTCTCCACTTCGTGCGCCTGCGCCTCGGGTTGATAGGTCACCGGCAGGTCAATGCCGCGCAGCGTCCGGCCCGGCGAAACATAGCCCAGCACGTGCCGGGCCGCCACCCGCCGCGCGTAGCCCAGCGAGCGCGGCTGCTCGCCGGGCGCGGCCAGGATGGCGCAGTCGAAGCCGCGGCCCTCATCGGCGCGCCGCAACGACCACAACAGGCGCAGCCGGCGCGCGTACACGGCCGCCAGCGACTCGCCTTCGCGGTGCTTGCCCTTGGAATAGGCATGCACGGCATCCAGGTCGGGATGGCCCTCCAGAACATCGCGGTTGTAGGAATTGACCAGGGCCTCGATGCGCGCCGCGGGATAGCGCCGACGCAGCGCCGCGATCAGCGGCAGGGTGCACACCAGGTCGCCGATGTTGTCGCGCCGGATGACCAGGA
Organism: Burkholderiales bacterium; assembly: GCA_035571675.1. GTDB lineage: Bacteria > Pseudomonadota > Gammaproteobacteria > Burkholderiales > SG8-39 > CAIYPG01. The sequence continues at coordinate 3,399 of DATNCF010000378.1, forward strand.
AGCTGCGGAAGGCCTCGGTATCCAAGCTGCGGTGCACTTCTATGCAGACGGCGGCTGGATGGAACCGAGCAGCGCTTCGAGCTTCTCGGCGCGCGCCTGCCAGGTTAGACCGCGCGCGAGCTCCCTCACCTGTGCGCCGAGCGCCTGGGCGCGTGCCGGATCGGCGGCGAGGCCGCGCAGCGCATCGGCCAGAGCGCGAGCGTCGCCGGGTCGCGCCCATACCGCTGCGTCGGCCGGCAGGATGTCGCGCAGCGCCGGCAGGTCGGTGGCCACGATGGCGCAGCCCGCCGCCATGTATTCGAACAGCTTGATGGGAGAAGTGAAGCGGCTATCGGGATCATCGCGGTTGGGCAGCACGGCGATGCAGGCGGATTGCAGGGCGCGCGCCACTTCGCGGTGCGGCACGTGGCCGCGAAAATCCAGTTCGGCGCCCGCGGCGGGCTTGCGTTCCTGCTCGCGGCGCACCTGGGCGGTGTTGCCGCCCAACAGGGTGATGTGGCAGCCGGGCAGTTCGCCCGCCGCCTGCACGAGATCGGCCACGCCCTTCCAGGCGAAAAAACTGCCCGAGTACACGATGTGACGGCCGGCGCGCGGCCAGTCCTTTTCCGGCAGGCTGAGCGGCCAGTCCACGCCGTTGGGCAGCACGGTGATTATTTGTGCCTGATCGCCCGCCCCGTAGCGCTCGGCGAGCCGCGCGGCGGTGGCGGACGAATTGGCGATCACATGCGCGGCGCGGCGCATGATGGTGGTCTCCAGCGCAGCCAGCCCCGCCTGCTTGGCGGGTGGGCCGGTATCGGCGAACACCTCGTGCGCTTCGTAGACCAGCGCAAAACCCGGGTCGCGCTCGAGCAGCAGGGCAGCGAGTTTGGGGTGCCGCACCAGCAGGATGGGGCGTTCGGCGGGCGGCAGGCGGCGGTAGGCCGCCAGGCGGCGCTCCAGCCGGCGCAGGAAAAAGCCGTTGGAATGCACGCGCTCAAGCGGCCAGGGCAGCGAGCGCGACAGCGGCACCAGGGTCAGCGTGGAGGGAGCTTCGAGGTCGTAGTAGCGCAGCGGATGGGGGACGCCCGTCTTTTGGACAGGGGCCGGGTTGGACTCGTCCCCTTCGGCGGGCGCCGGCGGAGGGGCGGGAACGTGCACCAGTTCCACCTCCACGCCGCGATGCGCCAGTTCCACCACGGCGTGCGCCACCTGCACGCCGCGGGCGCGGTCCAGCGGCAGCGGCTCGGGGAAGGCGTAGACGACTTTCACGCCGCGACTTTCATGGCCTTGCGCCCCTCGACGATGATGCAGTCGCCGAACAGCACGGCGTCGGAGGTGACGCCATGGTCGGGAAACTTCCGCCGCCGGATGTTGGAACGGATCATGTTGGCCAGCGCGTTTTCCATGACGCGCTTGATCCACTGCGGCTTGCGCACTTCGGCGTTGGTCGAGACGCGTTCGATGGCGACACCGCCCTGCAGCAGGAAGAAGTTGAGCTGCCAGAAATAGATGGGGCTGACGTGGGCGTCGTCCACCGGCTGCGACATTACCTTGTCGGGCGTGAGCATGAGCGGGCGGAAACGCGGGAAGTAGCCCGACATCAGGTACTTGATGCGTGCGTCCACGGAGAAGGTGTTGGGGGTGCTCAGAAAAAGACGCCCGCCCGGCTTCAACACCCGGCACAGCTCGCGCGTGAAGGTCCAGGGGTTCTCGAAGTGCTCGATGCCCTCGATGCTGAACACATAATCGAAGTGGGCGTCGGGGAAGGGCAGCGGGTGGATCACGTCGTGGGCGCGGAAGCGCACGCGCGCATCGTTGAGGCGAAACGCCTCGGCGTTGATGTCCAGGCAGTCGATGTCGTCGTAGCCCAGCTTCAGCAATTCCTGGGCGAACGCGCCCTGGCCGGCGGGCACGTCGAGTATCTTGCCGCGCGGCGCGGGCCGGCCTTCATCGACGAAGAGCTTCAATACCGCCGGGTAATGGTCATGCGTGGCCAGGGCGCTGAGCGAATCGCCGTTCATGTTCACCTTGCGGCTTGGGTTGCGGGCGTGGCAGGGACCGAATCCACGCCGCGCATGATTTCCCGCGCGATGAGTTCGGCGCCGGCGTAGGACAGGTGGTTGCCGTCGGTGTATAGCACGTTTCCTTTCGAGTCCAGGTACTGGCAGTACGGCGTGGAGCACATCAGGGCATAGGGATCGACAATCGTTGCCCATTGCGCGTCACCGGATCGGGTGAAGGCATGGGTGGCCGCGTCGTTGCGTTCGCGATATTGTTCTTGCGACACCCGTCTCTCCGGCGGCAGGGCGGTCGCCCCCTGCACCATGGCCAGCCGCGCCAGGTACTTGGGCACTGAATATTCGTATTCCGGCAGGCTCTTCACGATTATCACGCTTTTGCCGTGCCCGATCAGCAGGCCGCGGGTCCTGTCCAGGCCCCTTTGGAATACTTTGACGTTTTCATCCAGGCTTTTTTTCTCAGTCAGCCGGTCGCTGTACAGGGCCGTTCCCGGGTCGCCCCACCTCGAACCCGTGGTGTAGTTCGACCATTCGGCCGCCAGCACCACCGTCTTCACGCGTGGGTTGTCGGCCACGGTCGCCAGGGCAGCATCCATGAAGGCCCGGCAACCGGGATTCTTGCGCGCCATGTCGGTGCCCACGTCGACCAGCGGCGGACACCATTGCTGCGAATAAATCAATGCCGACTGGCCCCGTGCCTTGAGAGCGTCGGACAGCGCATCCGACAAGTGCATGGCGTGCGAGTCGCCCAGGATGGCCACTTGCGCGGGCGTTTTCCCCGCTCCGATGACGCAGGTTACGCCGGCCAGCACTTCCTTTTCGCTTATGGTGCAGTAGCCGCTCGCCGGCCGCGGTGAATACACCAGGCGAACGTGCTCGGGAAGCCTGGACGGAAAGCCGCCGCTGCTCAACGACACGGAAGCGAACAGCAGCAACACAGCGACACCGGAAATGCCCAGTGCGAAAACGGCCCTGGGCGTCAGCCGGGTGCGTTGTCTCAAAGGCGTTTCCACATATTTCCAGGTCAGCCAGGCCAGCAGGAACGTGCCCATGCACAACGCGAGTTCGAGAGCAAGTCCCGGCGAACCGACGCTGCGGATACGCGCGAACGCGAACAGGGGTTGGTGCCACAAATAGGCGCTGTAGCTGACCAGCCCGATCCCCACGGCCAGCCGGGTGCCCAACCATCGCCCGACCAGGTTGTGAGGCCTGGCGAACACCAGCAACAGGGCCGTGCCCAGGCAGGGCACTACGGCATACAGGCTGGGAAAGGGCGTGGCCTGGTCGAAGCCGAACACCGCCGCGGCAATCATCAGCAGGCCCACGATGGCGAGGGCATTTTCGGCGGTCGTTCCGACGGTCCATGAGCGGTATCCAATGGTGGTCCAGGCGCCGATCAGGGCCCCGGTGAGGATTTCCCAGATGCGCGACGGCAGGAGGAAATAGGCGTTCTCGGGCTTGATGAACACCAGCCAGTGCGCGTAGAGCAGGCTGGCCAGCCATATCGCGGCCAGGGCGGGAATGAGCAGGCGCCTGCCCAGCTTCCACACCACCAGAACAAACAGCGGAAACAGCAGATAGTACTGCTCCTCGACGGCCAGGCTCCAGGTGTGCAGCAGCGGTTTGAGTTCCGTCGCGGTGTCGAAGTAGCCGCTTTGCTTGTGGAACAGGATGTTCGACAGGAACACGGCCACGTAGGCGACGCTCTTGCCGAAATCCTCGAATTCGTCCGGCAGCATCCACAGCCAGGCGAAGGGAATGCACGCGGCCACCACCACGAACAACGCGGGCAGGATGCGCCGGGCCCGGCGTTCATAGAATTTCTTCAGCGAAAACCTACCCTTGCCGACGTCGGCGAGGATGATGGAAGTGATCAGGTAGCCGCTGATGACGAAGAAGATGTCGACGCCGACATAGCCCCCGCTGAACACCGTGAAGCCGGCGTGAAACAGGATGATGGGCACCACGGCCAGCGCGCGCAGACCGTCCACCTCGCGCCGGTAGGCCAAGGCTGCGCCATGGGCGCGGGTGTTTTCCGCCAGGGCGTCGCGCTGCATCTAACCGTGCATGGAGGCAAGCGCGGCCACCAGCAGGCCGGCCACGCGGCCACTCTCGAAGTCGAGCGACATGGCGCGGCTGCGCTGGCCCCACAGCGACAGCGTCGCAGGGTCTTGCAGGGCATGCACGGTCGCGTCGGCCAGGGCGGCGGCATTGCCGGCCGGCACCACTTTGCCGCAGGCCGAGTCGGTGATCCACGCGGCGATGCCCGTGCCGTCGGTGGTGATGGTGGGCGTGCCGACGCCGGCCGCTTCCACCGTGACCATGTTCAGGCCCTCGCACAGCGAGGGATTGAGGTGCAGGTCGGCCGCCGCGAGGTGCTCGAACACCGCGGCGCCCTCCAGGGCGCCGGTTTGCAGCACGGTGTCCTGCAGGCCGGCGGCACGCAGGGGCGGGAAAACACCCTTGTCCAACCAGTCGTTGTGGGGGCCGCACAGCAGCCAGCGAATACCGGGGATGTTTGCGCTGATGGCCGGCCAGGCCGCGGCCAGCACGTGCAGGCCCTTCCCGATCATGTTTCTGCTCAAGGTCACCACAAGCGGCGTGTGTTCCGAAACGCCGAGTTTAGCGCGCACCTGCCTGCGTACCTCGGCGCGCCGGGCGTGAATATCGTCTACCACCGGGCGATCCGCCGCCATGTGGCTGGGCACGATGGCGATTTTTTTAGGATCGGCGCCTTCGTCGAGCAGGTGGCGGGCGATGAAGGGGCCGGTGGCGCGGGTGACGTCCTGGCCGGGCAGCGCGCTGCGGATCAGCCAGCTCACCAGGGGTGTGCGGCGCTTGCCCACCTGGGCCTCGGGGCAATCCAGTATGTCGCCGCCGATGTAGCTCACCATCAGCAGGGGCGTGAGCAGGCCCAGCCGTTTCAAGAACGAGGCGGGGATGCCGTAGGCAAATCCTTCGGAAGAGACGATGGCGTCCGGCCGGAAAGCCTTGACCGCGGCCCGCACCAGCCACATGCGGTGCGCCAGATTCCGGCCCTCGAAGGCGCGCTTGAAAAAGCGGTCCACGGGCCAGGTGATGAGTTTCTCCGCGCCCTTATGCGGGTCGTACCACAGCGTGGCCATGCCGTCGCCCGCCTGCATGAAATCCGGCGATGTGCGGCGGGCGGCGAACGGGGGACGCCGGATTTCCTCCAGCACACACACGCTATGGCCCATGGCCGCGAGCCGTTTCAGCATGACGTATTCGCCGCTCCAGGACTGCGGATGCAGGTAGAGGATTTTCATGCCAGGCCGCCCAGCGCCGCCGCCAGCCGCGCCCGAAACGCCGGCATGCCAAATTTCTCCAGGTGCCCCGCGGCCATGCGGGGATCGGGGCGGGGC
>DATNCF010000379.1:0-4741 GCA_035571675.1 Burkholderiales bacterium
GCGGCGCTGGTCGTGGCGTTGAACAGCGACGCATCGGTGAAACTGTTAGGCAAAGGCGACGACCGGCCACTCAACGCGCTGGCGGACCGGATGGCGGTGGTTGCGGCGCTCGAACCCGTCACCCTGGTCACTTCATTCGAGGAAGATACTCCGCTTGCTGCCATTCTTGCCTGCCGTCCCGACGTACTCGTCAAGGGCGGCGACTGGCCGGTGGACAAGATTGTGGGGGGAGCCGAAGTTCAGGGCTGGGGGGGCAGCGTGCTGTCCATCCCGTTCGAGCACGAACGTTCCACCACGGCGCTACTGAAAAAAATCCGCGCCTGAGAATCCGAGGCTAACGGCTTAGAGGTCCAAGGAAAGATAGACCGGGTTCGGTAGCGGATTGACGTAGTAGGGAGGAATGTCCCTGAATCCCGCCGCGCGATACAGCACGATAGCTTCCTTCATGTGGTCCAGGGTGTCGAGCACCAGGCGCTGGTACGGGACAATGCGCGCTTCTTCCACGAGGCGCGCGAGCAAAGCTCGCGCGATGCCATGCCCGCGGAATGCCGGCCTGACCCACATGCGCTTCACCTCGCCGGTAACGGCGTCGAAACGACGCAGGGCGATGCAACCCGCGGCCTGGCCGTCCACCAAGGCCAGGAACAATCGTCCATCGGGCCGTGCATAGCCGCCCGGCAACGTGGCGAGTTCCTGCTGGAAGTCCTGGAAATCGAGGTCGACGTTCAGCCAGTCGGTGTATTCGACGAACAGCTCCCTGGCGCGCGCCAGGCCGAGCGCATCGTAGGCCTCGACGATGCCACCCCCATCCATTTCAAGGTGAACCCTTGGCCGCCGCTTTTGCCGGGGATGCCTTCGCTGCGGGCTGGCCGGTGACCGCCTGTGCCGCGGGTGGCTGAGTGGCGGGTACGGCGGAGGCCGGCTGTGCTGCGGGGCCCTCAGCCGTGGCCGCACCGCCCGCACACTCCCTTATTTCGCTGCCTGCGAAAGACTGCTTGATGTCGTTCAGCTTCGAGGCCTGTGCGTCGCTCAGTCCCCGCAACTGGAAGTACACGCGCGTGAACGGCGTGTCGCGCCGGCCGGCCTGCGCGGTCTTAACGCCCCGGGCCTGCAGTTCCTGCAGCCGGCTGCGCGCCGCCTCCTCGCTGCGGAACACGCCCAGCGAAATCGGGAAGCGGGTCTTGGCCTCGTCAGCGATGATGAACAGTTCCTCCACGCCCAGGCGTTTGAGCTCGGCGGCTTTTTGCTGCGCGGCCTGGCGCGTGGGCAGCGCCGGCACGAACACCCACCAGCTCGCGCTCTCCTCGCTGCGCCGCTCGGTGAGGCGGTCGCCGAGCGCAAGCGGGGCCAGCGCCTCCTCGGCCCGGGTCGCGTCCCCCGCCGCGATGCCGCCCCACTCCACGCAGGCGGCCGGCTTGGCCAGCGACGCCACCTGCGCGGGCGCCAGCAGCTTGATGGCGTCGCGGTTGATCTGCTGAGAGACCAGCGGCGCATCGGGCGAGGCCTGGGCGCCGTAGAACCGGGCCCAGGCAAACCAGGCCACGTTGGCGAGCAGCAGCGCGAGCAGCAGCACCCTCATGCCGCCCCCCCTATCCCGTGCCCTTGGCCGTCCGCTTGCGAGACAATGCGCACCACTCCGTCCAGCACCAAGTGCTCGACCACGCGATGCGGCACGCCCAGGCCGCGCGCCACGGCCGGCGCGGCGCCGCCCGACACGATGCAGGCCACCCGTCCGACCTGCCCGGCCTGCCGGGCGAGCAGGGCGTGCATGCGTTCCACCGCCCCGGCCTGGGCGTGCGCCACGCCCGACTCGATGGCGTCGGCGGTGTTGCGCGGCATGTCGACTTGGCGGCCATCCGCGAACGGCAGGCCGGCGGTGTTCTGCGCCAGCGAACGCTTCATCAGTTCGTAGCCGGGCAGGATGAGCCCGCCGAGGAATTCGCCCGACGCGGACAGGAGGTCCACGGTGGTGGCCGTGCCCGCGCCCACCACCACGCAGGCGCCGTTCTCGATGGCGCGCGCCGCCACCATCGCGCACCAGCGGTCCACGCCGAGCGAAGCCGGATTGTCGTAGCGGTTCACCACGCCGCATTGCGACGCGGCCGCGGCCAGCCACTGCGGCTTCACGCCCAAGGGCGCGAACTGCGCCTCCAGTTCGGCGCGCAGCGCGGCGCCGGCCACGTTGGAGACGGCGATGCGTTGGGGCCGAGGCAGGTGAGCGAGCGCCGCCGGCAGCGTCGCCAGCCCGGCACGGGGCAGCACGCCGGTGCCCGCCCAGCCCGATCCGTCGTGCAGGCCCCACTTGATGCGCGAGTTGCCGCAATCGAAAGCGAGCACGTTCACCGCGACACCCCGAGACGCCGTTACCTTGGTCCCGAGGTCACCGCAGCGACACTTCGCCGCTGTAGAAACTCCGGGGACCGTCGGCGGTGGCGAGGATGAGGGCGCCGTCCTCGGCAATGCCCTGCGCGGTGCCGCGCGCGATCTCGCGCTCGCCGATGCGAATGGACACGCTGCGCCCGCGGTGCGCGTCTCGCTCCTGCCAGCCGTTGCGAAAAGGCGCGAAGCCGTCGGCCTCGTAGCGCTCCAGCATGGCGTGCAGCTGGGCGAGGATGGCGGCCAGAATGGCGGTGCGGTCTGCGGGCGTGGCGAGCAGGGATTGGATATCGCTCACCGGCTGGTCGATGGTGGCGCGGACTTCGGGCGCCAGTTTGACGTTGAGCCCCACGCCGATCACGGCCGTGCTCGGCCCCTGGGGATCGCCGCGCACCTCGACCAGGATGCCGCCCAGCTTGCCGCCGGCGTGCAGCAGGTCGTTGGGCCACTTCAGGTGAATGCCCCGGCAGCCCAGTTCCTCCAGGGCCGCCACCACCGCCACCGACACCGCCATGGACAGGCCGGACAACGCCGCGGCGCCGTGGCTGAAGCGCCACTTCAACGAGAAGGTCAGGCTGGAACCCACGGCCGAGCGCCACGCGTTGCCGCGCCGCCCGCGCCCGGCCACCTGGTGCTCGCAGGCCAGCACCGCGCCCTGCGGCGCGTCGTCGCGCGCCGCCAGTTCGGCGTTGGTCGAGCCGCATTCGTCGGCCACTTCGACCGCCAGCCGCGGCGCCGAGCGCGACAGCATGTCGGAGAGGCGCTTGGCGTCGATGAGATCGAGGGGCTGCGGCAGGCGGTAGCCGCGGCCGCGCACCTTGAACACGCGCACGCCCAGCGCCTCGATGTGGCGCACGCGATACCACACCGCGCCGCGCGACAGCCCGAAGCGCGAGGCCAGCGCCTCGCCGGAGTGGAACTCGCCGTCGGCCAGCACGCGCAGCAGCGCGAACGGCGACTTGCCCAGTACCTGCTTGGTCATCTGCGGGTCTACATCTGCGACTGCAGGTAGTTCTCCAGGCCCACGCGGTCGACCAGCGCGAGCTGGGTTTCGAGCCAGTCGATGTGCTCTTCCTCGGAATGCAGGATGGTCTCGAACAGCTCGCGGGTCACGAAATCCGCCGTGGATTCGCAATGCGCGATGGCCTCGCGCAGCAGCGGATGGGCGTTGCGCTCCATCTCGAGGTCGCATTTCAGCGCCTCCACCGCGCTCTCGCCGATGCGCAGCTTGTGCAGTTGCTGGAGATTGGGCAGGCCTTCGAGGAACAGGATGCGCGCGATCAGCCGATCGGCGTGCTTCATCTCGTCGATGGACTCTTTGTACTCGTGGTCGTAGAGCTTGGACAGGCCCCAGTTCTTGAACATCCTGGCGTGGAGGAAGTACTGGTTGATGGCGGTCAGCTCGTTGGTCAGCACCTTGTTCAGATAGGTGACGACCTGCTTGTCTCCCTTCATGGGGCATCCTTGCGGGGTCTTGACCCCGCAAGGCTATCACGCGCGCCCCGGCGGAGCGCGGGAGATCAGAGTTCGGCGGAGACCGAAGTGATGTTGGAACGAACAGGCAGCATGGACTGCGCGGTTTCGCGGCAGCAGCCGCAGCCGGCGGCCACGCCCAGTTCGCGCTGCAAGTCTTCGAGCGAGCAGGCGCCGCAACTGGACACGCATTGACGGATGTCACGTTCGGTGACGGCGTTGCAGATGCAGATGTACACGGCCTCGCTCCTTACTCTAAATCCGCTGCGAAATCGCGCTTCAACCTCTCCTCCGGCCCGATTTCGCAAAGTGCAATGAGAACCATTATCATCTAACTCCGCTCCAGACGCAATGATAATTGTTCTCAATCAGGAAAAATGGCTGCCATCTACGATTTCTCTTTTTAAAACAATGGAAATATAGCCTTTCCTGCGCCTTCCGCCTTGATCCAGATCAAACATCCGACTTATCCGTCAAGCTAGAATGGGCATTGACGCCAGTAATGAGAATTATTATCATTCCTGAATGGAAGAGGAAATGAACCACCGGACACGCGCACCGTTGCCAGCACGCTCCATCGAACCCACGTCGCCGCCACAGATCACCAGCGCCGACCTGCTGGGCAGCGGTGGCGACCTGGTCATCACGCATGCCGGCCGCCAGTACCGTCTGCGCATCACGCAGAACGGCAAGCTCATCCTCACCGCGTGATGCCGCGCTCCTTTTCCAGGTCAAGGCGCGCGGCGCGCGGCATGGCCTTGTTCACCGCGCCGGCCGGGTCGCGGCTGATCCCATCGACGCCAATCCAGCCGGCCTCGCTGCGGCGGCATCCCTGATGGCCAGCGTCGTCGACTCCAGGCTGATCAGGCCCTCCGCTCCGCGGACGGCCTTG
>DATNCF010000380.1:0-2270 GCA_035571675.1 Burkholderiales bacterium
ACGAAGGCCGTATAGAGGCCCACCTGGATGGGCAGCCCGGCAACTGTTGCCTACGCGAGGGCCTTCGGGATGACGACTGCGGCGGTCGTGAGCCCGGCAACCAGATCGAGCCGCAGCCATCCCTTGCGGTAGCCCGGCAGCCATTCGAGCAGGGGCAGCGGGAAGCTCGGCTTGGTCATGGTGTCAGGCTGTTGGTCCGATGGGTGCGGCGGATGATTCTACGTCGGCATCTTCGGTTCCAACCCATCTTTTGCCGGCAACAGCGTGGTGCGGCCCCGCTGGGCAGCGACTGACTGCCCGTCCCGCCCGCCGTGCGCGGCGGCGGCTTCCTGCACCGCCGGGGTGCTCCAGCCGGACTTCACGCCCCAGATGAAGAACACGAGGGCGAGCATGGCGACCACCAGCAGATCCCAGCCCCACGTGAGGTAGTCGTGGCCGCCGAACTTGGCACTGCCGGCCCAGGAGACGGCGGCAATCACGGGCAGGTAGACCACCAGCCACCAGGCAGCCCGCAGCTGGCGTTTGAAGTCCGGCCAGCCACTGCGCGCCTGATAGAAGAGATAGACCGGCAGCGCCACCACCATCAGCAGAATGATCTCCCCGGTGAGGGGCCACTTGGCCCAGTACAAGAGCTCGGTCGCGAAGATGAAGGCGAGGGCGGCGATCGCCGGGAGGCCCGCAAGCCGCAGCGGGCGATGCATCTGCGCCGCCGTACGCCGCAGTGTCATCGCGCTCACCGGCCCGGTGAGGTAGGAAATAATGGTGGCGACCGAGATTACGGCCGCCAGAGTGCCCCAGCCCCGGAAGAAGAACAGAAACAGAAACGACACCGCGAGGTTCAGCCACATCGCCGCGCGCGGGACACCGTAGAGGGGATGCAGCCGCCCGAGGACTTTGGGCAGGGTGCCGTTGCGCTCCATGCCGTAGATCATGCGCGCGGTACTTGCCGTGTAGGTGATACCGGTGCCGCTCGGGCTCACGAAGGCGTCCGCGTACAGCAGTATGGCCAGCAAGTGCAGGTTCAGCAGCAGCGCGAGCTGTGCGAACGGTGAACTGAAGTCGATGCCATGCCAGCCGGCCCTGGCGAGCAGCTCAGGTGGCACGGCGCCCAGGTAGGCAACCTGCAGGATCACGTACACGACGGTGGCGATCAGGATCGATCCGAGCACGGCGAAGGGAATGCTGCGCGCCGGATTGCGGGCCTCGCCGGCCAGATTCACCGGACTCTGGAAGCCGTTGAAGCTGAAGACGATGCCGGCCGTGGCGACCGCGGTGAGCACCGCCGCAAAGTCCACCGCGTGCGCCTGTCCGTGCACGCCGACGTGGAAGTTCTCGGGGTGAAAGCCACTGGCGATGAGAGCCACGCCGGTGGCCGCCGGCACGACCAGCTTGAAGATCGTGATGGCGGTATTGGAGTGCGCGAATATCCGCACGCTCCAGAAATTGAGCAGGAAATAAACAATCACGAGCGCGGCCGCGATGCTGAGGCCCGGTGGGGTCAGTTCCCCATGGCCGCCGGGCAGGTGCATGTACAGCTGCTGCGCCCACGGGTAGGGCCAGGAGGCCATGTACTGCACGGAGGCTTCCGCTTCCACGGGAATCACCGAGACGATCGAGATCCAATTGGCCCACGCACCGATGAAACCGACCAGCGAGCCGTGCGAAAAGTGGCTGTAGCGCACCATGCCGCCGGACTCGGGGAACATGGCGCCGAGTTCCGCGTAGGTGAGTGCGATGGTGATGATGATCGCGGCCCCCAGTACCCAGGCCCACACGGCACCGGGGCCGGCGAGCCCGGCCGCGCGCCAGGCGCCGAATAACCAGCCCGATCCGATGATCGAACCGAGGCCGGTCAGCATGAGGGCGAAAGTGCCCACCTCACGCCGCATCGGGGTGGGCGAATTCATGGCAGATCTTTCATTGGCGAGCTGGCGATGCAATATGCCAGAGATCGCGCACCCGTGTGCGCACCAAAGGCCCCGGGCGCACGCGGTAGCGGTTCCTTTCGGTAAGGGCAGCGACGCGAGAATGCAGGAACGAGCCAGGGGACCGTTTCGCTGCGGCGAGTGATCGGCGCCGACAGAGCGAGGCTAGCGCGATGGCGTCGTCACGGCGTGCTGTGCCCGCACCAAGATGCGCGCATCACCGAGTCGCGCAGCCGTCGCCGCAAAATCGCCGCCTGGCCCTCGCCAGCGCAGCTCGTCAACATCGGTAAACACAGCAGCGTCGGTTCTGAGGGTTGCCAGGGTCTTGAAGAGGAGCGCGAGCTC
>DATNCF010000381.1:0-3598 GCA_035571675.1 Burkholderiales bacterium
GCTTACTCGAAATCGAATCGCCCCACCCAGAGGTAAATTGGACCGTTGTCCTCTCTAAGCTATCCCCATAGCGCTCGGTGGTGATGGTGTCAGGTAAGGGCTTCCAGATGATTCGGTCATTTTTGTATTCGACGCCCGCACGGCTTCTAACCAGGACGGCATCCTGTTTGGCCGCCTTCCCGTATCGCGCGTTGAGGGCCTGAACCACCGTATCGAAGTCGTCGGGGTGAAAAGCTACGATGATTGTGGCAAGTCTTTCATCGTAAAAGAAAAGAGTGATGCCTTGGACCGGCCTACCAGCAATTGTCTCTTTGAAATTGTCCCGCTGCGAGCAGACCTGGTCCGAAAGAGTGCGTTTGAACGGCTGGCAGGACCATCGACCTCCCGGGACGTTAAATTCACTATAGAGCGCGCCCAGCTTGACGCCCTTGAAATCAAGGGCTTCCTGCGCATCGGCGGCTGTGGCCACCAGAAGCATTAGGATGGACAACATCAGCCAGCGCTGCATCATTTGGCCGGAACCTTTTTTTTATAGTCACTTACGATGCGATCCTCGAAGCCTGCGTAGGAGCGCTTATCGCGGCGCGTCGGCCGGAGCCACGGGTAGTGACGGGTTACCGCAGCTTCCATGAAGATAATCTCAAGATACCACTGTTGGCGCTCGGCCGGCAGCATGGCCCAAGCCTTGGCGACATTGCGCTGATCCTCGGTTAAAGGCGCATCCTGCTTTGCCGCCAGCCGCGGCGGTTCCGGAGCAGGGGCATAGTTTATTTCGATATCGCGTCGGATCTGCTGCGGTGAAACCTTGAAAAACGATGCGAAGGACAGGGCGACCGCGTGCCCAATTGGGACTTTTCCGCGCAGATATTGGCTGAAGGCCGACTGGGTCATGTTGAGCTGCGCGGCGACTTGCTCTTGCGTGGCGCCAGGATGTGCTTTTTTGTAGTTTTTCCAGGCATTTCGCAGAGCAGTCAGCGCTGACTCATCAATCTCGGTGAATTCGCGGCGGACCGTCTTTGGCATAGAAGCGATGCTGCTAGAAGCCGGTCATTCGGTCAAAAAGCATTGCTTTTGACTTTGAAAAGAAGCACTGCTACTATTGGAGCCATGAATCTGGCCGACTATTTGAAAAACACGTCGCAGGAAGCCTTCGCGAAGCGCCTGGGCGTTACACAGAGTGCCGTCTCGCAATGGATTCGAAAGCGCGTGCCCGGCGAGCGCGTGCTGGCGATTGAAGCTGCCACGGATGGGATTGTTAGCAGACACGAACTTAGGCCCGATCTCTATCCGATCGAGCAGGCAGCGTGAGCATCCAAGGGCGATTTCCTTTCGCATGGTTCTTTTGGACCATTCTCTTTTTTTGCCCAAACGCTGTCTGTCCCTGCCTGCCCCTGAAATAGGGAATTGTCATGAATCAACGACCTCTTCCGCTTTTCTCCGACTGGAACGACGCCCTCATGGCCGTGGTGCACGCGCTGGGGGGATTTAAGAAGGTGGGCTGTGAGCTGCGACCGGAGTTGAAAACGCGGCCGGAAGCGGCGGCGCAATGGCTGCGGGATTGTCTCAACGAGGACAAGCGGGACAAGCTCGATCCCGCCCAGGTGCACATGCTGCTGCGCATGGCGCGCGAGGTTGGATTTCACGCGGCCAAGCATTGGCAGGACAGTGAACTGGGCTACGAGCAGAGCCTGCCGATTGCCCCGCGCGATGAGCTGGCTGAATTGCTCCGGCGACAGTCCGATGTACTGGCCGAGTTCAAGCACACAGCCGATCGCATCGAACGCCTTACGAAATCGCCACTGAGCAACGTGATGTCCCTGGATGGGCGCGCGCGGGACTGAATTTTTTTTGCCCGCGCCATCGACATTCGGTGAGCGGGCTGTCACCGCACTATGACTGGAGGTAGACGAGCGTGAAGCCACGCCGCTTTTGGACCCGCGCCGAGGAGCAGCTGCTGAAGCAGCTTTATCCCCTGACGCCCATGCCCAAATTGAAGCGGCGTTTTCGCTCGGACTCCGGCCGCATCTACGCCAAGGCCAGCCAGCTCGGGCTGCACCGCAGCCCTGCGTTCTTTGCCAATGCCAAGGCCTCGGGCCGCTTCGACAAGCTCACGAAGTCGGGCGTGCGGCACCGCTTCCCGAAGGGCCATGTGCCTGCCAACAAGGGCGTGAAGCGTCCGCCTGGCTGGGCGCCCGGCCGCATGCGTGAGACGCAGTTCAAGAAGGGACATTTTCCGGCCAACCGCGACCCCGACTATTACGTGCTGGGGGCGCTGCGCATCAACGCCGACGGCTACATCGACATGCGCGTGAGCTTCGAGCCGGGCGCGAAGGGATGGCGCACGCTGCACCGCATTCTGTGGGAGGACGCGCACGGCCCCGTCCCTCCCAAGCATTGCCTGATTTTCAAGGATGGCGACCGGCTGAACGTGGAGCTCGCCAACCTGGTGCTGATCAGCCAGCGCGACAACATGCGGCGCAATTCCGTCCACAACCTGCCCAAGGAACTGGCGCAGGTGTTGCAGCTCAACGGGGCGCTGAAACGCAAGATCAACCGGCGGCTGCAGGGCGCCGGCGACCAATCAAGGAGACCGCAATGAGCAATGCCGCCGACACCATCACCGAGTTGCGCAAGCACCTGTTCGACACGCTCCGCTCGCTGGGCGATAAGGACAACCCCATGGACATCAAGCGCGCCATGGCGGTGGCCAACGTGGCCAATGCCATCATCCACAGCGCGAAGGTGGAAGTGGACCACATGAGGCTGACCGGCGGGACCGGATCGGGCTTCATTCCGGAATCGACGCCGGCGCTCCCCGATGGCGTGGTGGGGCGCAAGGTGCACCGGCTGAAGGGCTGAGCCGTGAACCTGGCCCAGGTGGGCGAGTGATGCGGCTCGATGATCCCGCGCTGGAGCGGGTGTTGTTCCGCGAGGGCGATTTCGTCATCACGCCCACCGACGAGGTGGCGCAAGTGATCTCGGTGCGCGTGGAGTTCATCGGGTGCCGGTACCGCGACGCGCTGAACCGCCAGAACGCGGAGTTTTCGATTTCGCCGCGGTTGCTGGCGCGCTGGCCCATCGGCGAGCCGCGGCCGGCGCCGGTGCGCATCCGCTGATGCCACTTCCACTCAAGTGGCCGGCCTACGGTCTTTCGCTTTTCAAACAGCGCGCCGAGGGCTATGTGCCCTGGCTGGTGATTGCCGCGATCGGCGTGCCGGTGGATTGGGACACGTTGCGCGGCGCGGCCGGGGTGGCGCGCATTGGCTTCGGGCCGCGCTTTCCCTACCTGCGCGGTGATTACCGGCCGATCACCGGGCTTAATGTGCTGGTGAGTTCCTTCGGCTGGCAGGGCGTGGATGACGCGGCCTTGCGCGAGCGCGATGAGCTGGCCATGCGCACGCTGTGGGAGCGCGGCGAGCCGGGCACGCTGTGGCTGCTGGCGGGTGGGGCGGCGCGGCGGCTGCGGGAATCGCCGGACAAATTAGGCTTGAAGTTGGGGTATTCGTTTTTTGAGCCGGCCGGCGAGCCGGTGTTGCTGGGCGAGCTGCGCGAGGCGGTGAATGCGGAGCGCCGCAAGGCCATCGAGTGGTCGGAGGGG
>DATNCF010000382.1:0-4136 GCA_035571675.1 Burkholderiales bacterium
ATGAAGGTGAAGGTACGATCGGAATAGACCGTGATGATGGTCGGGATCGGCAGACCCGGTTCGAGCTTCTGCGTGGCGGCGTTGAATGCCTTGCAGAACTCCATGATGTTGAGGCCGCGCTGACCGAGCGCGGGGCCGATCGGCGGCGAGGGGTTGGCCTTGCCGGCCGGCACTTGCAGCTTGATCAACCCGACAATTTTCTTTGCCATTTACGCCTTCTCCACTTGACCGAACTCGAGCTCCACCGGAGTCGAGCGACCGAAAATCGTCACCGCCACGCGCAGGCGGCTCTTCTCGTAGTTCACGTCTTCCACGGTTCCCTGGAAGTCGGTGAACGGACCTTCCCTGACGCGCACCATCTCGCCGTTCTCGAACAGCACCTTGGGTTTGGGCTTCTCCACGCCCTCGCGCATCTGCTGCATGATCGCCTCGACTTCCTTCTCGGGGATCGGCGCGGGCTTAGTGGCGGTGCCGCCGACGAAGCCGGTCACCTTGTTGGTGTTCTTCACCAGGTGCCAGGTGTCGTCGTTCATCTCCATCTCGACCAGCACGTAGCCCGGGAAGAACTTGCGCTCGGACATGTGCTTCTGACCGGACTTCATCTCGACGACCTCTTCCACCGGCACCAGGATCTTGCCGAACTTGTCCTTCATGCCGGCGCGGTTGATGCGGTCCTCGAGCGCGCGCAACACCGACTTCTCGAATCCCGAGTAGGCGTGCACCACGTACCAGCGCTTCGCTGCTTGTGCGGTCATGTTTTCTTCCATCCTAGGACGAGGTCGTACAGCACCCATTCCAGCGTCTTGTCGCTGACCCACAGGAACAACGCCATCACCACCACGAACGCAAACACTGCCGCGGTCGTCTGAATCGTTTCCTTGCGCGTCGGCCAGACCACCTTCCTCACTTCGACCAGCGCTTCACGCGCGAACGCGAGGAACTCCTGGCCCGGCACGCTGGTCCATGCCGCGGCAATGCCCGCAACGATGCCGGCGAGGACCGCCAGCAGGCGCAGCAGGATGGAATTCGCCGCCAGCATGTAGTAGCCGGCGATTCCGGCCACCACCATCGCGGCGGCGATTACCAATTTGACGATGTCAGTTGCAGCCATTCATCCCGTTTCGTGTCTTGGCAGGGGCAGAGGGAATCGAACCCCCAACCTTCGGTTTTGGAGACCGACGCTCTGCCAGTTGAGCTATGCCCCTTCTTTCCTAAGCGGCCTCTCCGCGTCCTTATTCAATAACCTTCGCCACAACTCCCGCGCCGACGGTCTTGCCGCCCTCGCGGATCGCGAAGCGCAGGCCCTGCTCCATCGCGATAGGCGTGATCAGCGTCACCACCATCTTGATGTTGTCCCCCGGCATCACCATCTCGGTGCCCTTCGGCAGCTCCACCGCACCGGTCACGTCAGTGGTGCGGAAGTAAAACTGCGGCCGGTAGTTGTTGAAGAACGGCGTGTGGCGCCCGCCTTCCTCTTTACTCAGGATGTACACCTCGCACTCGAACTTCGCGTGCGGCGTGATCGAGCCCGGCTTCGCCAGCACCTGCCCGCGCTCCACTTCCTCGCGCTTGGTGCCCCGCAGCAGGATGCCCACGTTGTCCCCGGCCTGGCCCTCGTCCAGCAGCTTCCTGAACATCTCCACGCCCGTGCACACGGTCTTGAGCGTCGGCTTCAGGCCCACGATCTCGATTTCCTCGCCCACCTTGATGATCCCGCGCTCAACCCGCCCCGTCACCACCGTGCCGCGGCCCGAGATCGAGAACACGTCTTCCACCGGCATCAGGAACGGCCCATCCACCGCCCTCTTGGGCTGCGGGATGTAGCTGTCCAGCGCATCGGCAAGCTTCAGGATCGCCTTCACCCCCAGGTCGCCCTCATCGCCCTCCAGCGCCTTGAGCGCCGAGCCGATCACGATCGGGGTCTTGTCCCCCGGGAAGTCGTACTTCGAGAGCAACTCGCGTACCTCGACCTCCACCAGCTCCAGCAGCTCCTTGTCGTCCACCATGTCGGCCTTGTTCAGGAAGACCACGATGTACGGCACGCCTACCTGTCTCGCCAGCAGGATGTGCTCGCGCGTCTGCGGCATCGGGCCGTCAGCAGCAGACACCACGAGAATCGCGCCATCCATCTGCGCCGCACCCGTGATCATGTTCTTGATGTAGTCCGCGTGCCCCGGGCAGTCCACGTGCGCGTAGTGCCGCTTCTCCGTCTGGTACTCCACGTGCGCCGTGTTGATCGTGATCCCGCGCGCCTTCTCCTCGGGCGCTGCATCGATCTGGTCGTAGTTCTTCGCCTCGCCGCCGAACTTCTTCGCAAGAATATGCGTCAGCGCCGCCGTCAGCGTCGTCTTCCCATGATCCACGTGACCAATCGTCCCCACGTTCAGGTGAGGCTTCGTTCTCTCAAATTTGCCTTTTGCCATGACAGACGCCTATCGGTTGAAATTGTTCGAAAAACTGGTGCCCATGATGTGGATCGAACACATGACCTCTCCCTTACCAAGGGAGTGCTCTACCACTGAGCTACATGGGCCCGCACCCGGAAGCTCTGGAGCGGGTGAAGGGAATCGAACCCTCGTCATAAGCTTGGAAGGCTTCTGCTCTGCCATTGAGCTACACCCGCCTCTATCCACTCACCCAAAAACGCTCAAAAACATTCGAAAAACCTGCTTTCATCACCGCCCGTCTTGCTACCTTCGACCCGAAAACTGGTGGAGGGGGTTGGATTCGAACCAACGTAGGCGCAAGGCCAACAGATTTACAGTCTGCCCCCTTTAGCCGCTCGGGCACCCCTCCGGCGGAACCTGAAATTATGTCTTGTTTCCGTCAGTTACGCAAGATCCAATCCAAGTCTGGGGCTTGGGCCTGGCGGGCGGCCAATCCGGCCTGTTTAGGGAGGGCCGGCAGGGGAAAGTTCCCAGGACAATCAGCGAAATAGCAGCGGTTCAGGAAGAAGAATTTAGAACCGAATTTCGCACCCCGGTCCCCGGCGCATTATCATCGGTCCGTGCGAATCGCCATTCTCGAGGACGACCCCGACCAATTGGCCCTGCTGCAGCGCTGGCTGGTGCAGGACGGGCATGACGTGCACGGCTACCTGACCGGGCGCGAAGCCATGATGCGCGCGACGCGCGAGAGCTTCGACTTGTTCGTGCTGGACTGGCAGGTCCCCGACGTCTCCGGCACCGAAGTCCTGCAATGGTTGCGCAACAACGTCTCGCGCACGGTACCAATCCTTTTTGTTACTGTGCGCGACTCCGAGCAGGACATCGTTTTCGCGCTCGAAAACGGCGCCGACGACTACATGATCAAACCGGCGCGCCAGAACGAACTTCTGGCGCGCGTGCACGCGCTGCTGCGCCGCGCGTACCCGCGCGAGGACGACAAGCAATTGTCGTTTCCGCCGTTCGACATCGACACGCAGCGCGGCGAGATCCGCCGGGCTGGCGCCAAGATCGAACTGACACCGAAGGAATTCGACCTTGCCGTGGTTCTGTTTCGCAATATCGGGCGACTGATGTCCCGCGGCCACCTGCAGGAGTCGGTCTGGGGCCGCTCCGGCGACCTGGCGACGCGCACGGTGGATACGCACGTCAGCCAGGTGCGCAAGAAACTCGACTTGCGGGCGGAAACCGGCTTCAGGGTGGTGCCGGTCTACAACTATGGCTACCGGCTGGAGGAAATTACGCCGGCCGCTGCGCCAGGCTAGGACTCGTTGCCGGCAAGTCTTGCCGGTGCAGCACTTCCGCCTTCTGCGCGAACACACCCGCGAAGCGCGATCAGAAAATAA
This sequence comes from Burkholderiales bacterium, assembly GCA_035571675.1. GTDB lineage: Bacteria > Pseudomonadota > Gammaproteobacteria > Burkholderiales > SG8-39 > CAIYPG01. The sequence continues at coordinate 3,791 of DATNCF010000382.1, forward strand.
GAAACCTATCGCGTGGAGTCCGGGAAAGAAATCTACCGTTAGACGCGGTCCCTCTCCGCACTGCCTTGCGGCAAGTGCGGAGGGGACGAACCCTGCCGCGGAGGAGGAGGGAGGAGACCGCGGAAGGCGCGTTCTAGTGTTCTGTCCGCAGCGCACTTACAACTAACTGCTGCGGTGCATCAAATTTACGGCTTTGCGGAACGATATACAATAACAGGCATAAGAAAAACTCTTTTGCAATTTCAGCAAAGGTGATTATCGCCCATGGGCGATTCTCTTTACGAAATGTCGGTGTTCTCAAAAGTCATCGCCAATGGCAGCTTGTCCGCTGCCGCGCGAGACCTCG
>DATNCF010000383.1:0-3504 GCA_035571675.1 Burkholderiales bacterium
AGGTGGTTGGGTAATGACTGAGTAGGTGCTCGATCGGAAAGTCTTTGAAGAAGCGGGGTACGTTCTCCCGCAGGTCGAGGTTGGTATTGTCGCGCACGGCATGCAGGAATTCCCAGAGGGCGTAGGCGTCGTCGCGGGCGACCAGACTCTTCCCACCCTTCAGCCCGGCGACCATCTGGCGTTCCCACCACTGGTGAACTGTGGTGTCGAGCGCGCGCTGCGGCGCCTGGGGCACATGGTCGTACAGGGCGATGGCGGCGAGGGTGCGGGAGCGTACGGCGGGGATCGCCGCATCGGCGGCGTCCGCGATGCCCTTGGCGAGGCGCGCCGTAAGGTCGCGACGCTGCGGCTCGCTCAGCTGGTCCTGGCACCAGTCGAAGACCAGCGCCTGCTGGCGCAGGTCGGCGGCGGGGGTCAGCGCCCATACAATCGCTTTCCGGGCGAACTCGGCGTTGCCGGTGACCTGGGAGTAAAGCGCCCACGCGAAGCCGGGCTCCGGCATCGGGGCGCCGCCGACGATTAACGTCTCGAACTGCTGCCAGCGAGCGGACGCGCGCTCCCGTTCCCGTTTGAGCAGGCGAAGACGCTGCGGGCGCAGGAAGATGCGAGGGTGTTCGGTAAACACCGCCACTGGATCGTCGGAACTTTGGGCGGCCAGCGTCATGCAGAAACAGCACAAGGCGGCGGCTAGCCCGGTTTTGGCCCTCATGAATTTGATTGTGTCATAGCGACACAGCCCCTGCCCACCCGCACCACAAAACTGCGAATGTCGGTTTGCACAAGATATTGACAACAAAGTCGGTTGAATCGATTGACAGTTGGTTGTCCGATTGCTATTTCTAGTGATGAATTGGCGAAGTACTTTCAAACCTGCCCTCTGCTTTAACAGGCGGACGGAAGAACAGTGGGCCGAAGAAGACAGCGTGCTTGCGGGAGCCGATGTTTGCAAGAGTTTTAGCTCACCATTTCTTTCCCTGTTGGTTATCGCAGAGGGGTTTTTTTGTAATACGGCTTCTTAAAGTCTCTCCGGGGGTTCATGGGTAGCGGTAGTTGTCTGGCGTTTCTGGTGAGGAAAATTAGGACGCGGACCTGACCAGGAATCGACAAGATTTTGTTTTGTTCCAGATAGCCCGACGCCGGATTCCCAGCCCAAACCTGGGCGAGCCGCATCGAGTTCAGTCCCGCGGGTCTTGGGATTGAACCGATGCGGTTTTTCTGTTTTTGGATGCCTAGAAGCTGAGCGTACCGGTGCGGGGCTCTTCCTCGGGATTCGGCAGGTAGAGCGTCTTGCAATGCTCGCAACGGTAAATTTCCACGTCGGCGCCGAACTTCTTCTTCACTTCGTCGCCGAAGAAATACCAGCGCTTCAGGTGGCCGGCGCATAGTTTTTCCTTGGCATCTTTCTCGTTGCAAGCGCGCATGCGCGGCGTGCGAAGCTTCACTTTGGTGCCGTCGCTGAGCGTGTCCACCAACTCGGAAACCGGTACCGGCTTGTCGGAAGCCGCATATTTCGGATTCGCCATATTTAGAACGACGAGTATAACAGGTGCGGCGCGCCTTCAGTCTGCCGTTTTTTCCGCGCCACGCCGGTGCGGTGCCCGGTATATGATGAACCCATGCGTTTTTCCGTAACTCTGATGCTGCTGGCGCGCGCCGCCTGCGCCGCCGATCCGCAAGTCATCTACCTGTGGCCCGAGGGGGCGCCAGGGTCGGAAGGCAAGACTGCCCCAGAGTCCGTGCGAGTCGCCCAGCCGGGCGGCGATCACGTGGTGTCGAGCGTTCACAAGCCTTCCCTTACGCTATACCTGCCGTCGAAGGCCACGGCCACCGGCGCCGGCGTCATCATCATGCCGGGCGGCGGGCACAGCGCGCTTTGGATGGATCACGAAGGTTACAACGAGGCCCGCTGGCTCAGCGAGCACGGCGTGGCCGGCTTCGTCCTGAAGTACCGGCTGGCGCGCGAGAAGGACTCTACGTACACTATCGAGGGGCATGCGCTCACCGATGCGCAGAAGGCGATTGCCGTCGTGCGCGCGCACGCCGCGGAGTGGGGCGTGGACCCGGCGCGCGTTGGCGTGATGGGCTTCTCGGCGGGGGGCGAAATTGCCGCGCTCGCAGCCTCTCGCTGGGACAGCGCCGATGGGCGGCCGGCCTTTCAGGCGTTGATCTATCCGGCGATTCCCAAGGACATGAAGTTGAGCAAGGAGACGCCACCCGCATTCCTCGCCTGCGGTGAGGACGACCGGCAGAATATTTCGCAGGGGCTGCCCGAATTGTACCTGGCGATGAAGAAAGCCGGTGCGTCCGCCGAACTTCACGTATTTAGCAAGGTGGGTCACGGCTTCGGTCTGCGCGACACCCTCAAAGGCCCGGTGGCGGGATGGCTGGTGCGGTTCCATGAGTGGATGGGCGCGCGCGGCTACTTGAAAGCGACGGTCTGATAGCAGGTATAATTTCTGTCCAGGAGGAAATCTACTGTGATGCAGCGATGGATTCCCATACTCGTTTTGGCCCAATTGGGCAACGTCGGCCTGATGGAGGCCCAGAACAAAGGCCAGGAGCGGTGGGTGGCCACCTGGGCCACGGCGCAATCCCTCGTGCGCCCGGCCCCAGCGAGACAGGTAACGGCGGCGGCACCCGCGCCTGCGCCCGCCGGCCCGGCCGCCACTCCGCAAGCGATCGCAGCGCGCGGATTCAACAATCAGACAGTCCGCATGATCGTGCGCACCAGCATTGCCGGCAAGCGTCTGCGCGTCCGCCTGTCGAACGCGTTCGGCGGTACACCGGTGGCAGTCGGAACCGCGCATATCGCAATCCGCGGGAAGGAATCGGCCATCGTACCCGATTCGGATCGCAGCCTGAGCTTCAACGGCAAACCGGGATGCACCCTCGGACCGGGCGTCGTGCTGTTCAGCGATCCCGTGGATCTCAGCGTGCCGCCAGTCACCGACCTCGCCGTGAGCCTCTACTTCCCCGGTGAGACGGGCCCGCCCACCACCCACGCGACCGCGCTGCACAACACCTACATCTCCAAGGAAGGCGACATGACCGCCAAAGCAGAGCTTGCCGAGCCCGCCATCACGCAGTCTTATTACTGGCTCGCCGGCGTCGACGTGGCGGCCGCCGCGGACGCCGCGGTCGTAGTCACTTTCGGCGATTCCATTACCGACGGCGCGCGCTCCACCTCGGAGACCAATCACAGCTGGCCGGCCCTGCTGGCGTCGCGCCTCGCGGCCGGCAAAGAGACCGCGAAGATCGGCGTGGCCAATATGGGGATCGGCGGCAATCGCGTGCTCCGCGACGGCAGCGGCGCCAGCGCCCTGGCGCGCTGGGATCGCGATGTGCTCAGCCAGCCGGGAGTCAAGTGGGTGACGGTCATGGAGGGCATCAACGACATCGGGCGTGAAGCCACCATCCCGGCCGAGGCGGTCACGGCGGACGAGCTGATCGGCGCCTACAAACAGTTGATCGAGCAGGCGCACGCCCATGGAGTCCAGGTGATCA
>DATNCF010000384.1:0-3596 GCA_035571675.1 Burkholderiales bacterium
TCTCGGCCTTTTTGACGGCGGTGATGTCGGTGATCACCCCGGTCCAGGTCAGGCGCAGGTCGGCGTCCACGCGGTGGCTGGCGCCGATCTGCAGCCAGCGCGTGCCGCCCTCGGTCTCGTCCAGGTAGGCGCGGCCCTCCCAGCGCACGATGGCGGGCACGATCTCGGCCGAGGGTTCCATGCGCGACAGGAGCGACGCCCGGTCGGACAGGTCGAGCAGCTTGAGCAGCGATTCCGCGGACTCGATCAATTCCTCGGGCGCCAGGCCCACCAGCGCCCGGGAGCCCTCGCTCACGTAAGTGAAGCGCAGGCCGCGGTGGTCGAAATGCGCCTCGAACAGCATGCCCGGCGTGTTGGAGGCCAGGGCGCGCAGGCGTGACTCGCTGTCGCGCAGCGAATGCTCGGCCAGGCGGCGCATGCGCCGCGCGTCGGCCGCGCGCAGGCTGCGCTCGATGGCCGGCACCAGCCGGGTCAGCCGGCCCTTGGTGATGTAGTCGTCGGCGCCGTGCAAGAGCGACGCGACGGCCGCGTCCTCCTCCATTTCCCCGGACACGATGATGAAGGGCAGGTCACGGTGCGTGGCGCGCACCACGTTCATGGCCGCGGTGGAGGAAAAATGCGGCAGCCGGTTGTCGGCGATGATGAGGTCCCATTCCTGGGACTCGAGCGCCGTGGTCATGTCGCGCTCGGTCTCGACCCGCCGCGCCCGGAGGCCGTAACCGGCCTTCTTGAGCAGCATCAGCAGCAGCTCATAGTCGGCGTCGGAATCCTCAATGACCAGCAGGCGCAGGGATTCCCGGCCTGCCGCAATGGCCAGTTCCGCAGTGCGTGCGAGCGCGTCTTCGCCCAAGCTCATCGCCAGTTCAGTTTCTCCCCCGGGCGCCGATATCCATATCACCGGATATCCGATGTGTGGATAAACGCCCGCCCGAATGATAAGGCAAGGCCGGGCGTTTGTCTGGCTCGGAGGCACCGGAATGTACGGCGCTTCATTTTTTCCGAACGCGTCCGATAACCACCCTGTGGGTTGATCCGGCCGGGGCCGAAGCGTCCGGGCGGTGCCCTTGTCAAGTCGAACGGGGGCTTCATGCCGTCAACAGCGTTGTTCATGGGTACGGCCGGTACGCTGGCCGCGGGACTGTTACTGGGGTGGATGGCGCCGGCCGAGGGTCAAGCTTCGGCCCTGTTCTGGCTGGCGGGCCCGGCGCTGGTGCTGCTGGCCGGCCTGGCCTGGGCGGCGCTGCTCGGATGGACGGTCAAAACCCAGCGCTCCCTGCACGCGGCCAAGCGGCGCGCGCTGTCGCACCACATGGAACAAGTGCTGGCGGCCCTGGGCGACCAGTACGACAAGGCGGTGTCCGCGCACCAGCGCGACCTGGCCGATCACCGCGCCGCCTGCGAAGCCGAGCTTGCCGGGCTGCGCGCGCTGCTGGCCGAAGCCGGCGCCGCCCTGCAGGCGGGCCTGGCTGCGCTCGCCGAGCGCACCGCGGAACAATCCCGGCTGGCGGGCGACATCGCCTCAGGCGAGGGCGGCCCCGAGGGCATTTCGCGCAACCTGCGCGAGACCTCCAAGACCCTGCACAATTTCGTGGAGATCACGCTGTTGTCCAGCAAATCGGCCATGAACCTGGTCGAGCGCATCAACGACACCTCGCGCCAGGTGCAGGGCGTGCTGCAGGTGCTGGGAGAAATCGAAAGCATTTCCCGCCAGACCAACCTGCTGGCCCTGAACGCCGCCATCGAGGCCGCGCGCGCCGGCGAGATGGGCCGGGGATTCGCGGTGGTGGCCGACGAGGTGCGCATGCTGTCCGACCGCACCAGCCAGTTCAGCCAGCAGATCCGCGACGACATCAGCGGCGTGCAGCAGTCCATCGGCGCCACCGAACAGCTCATCAACGAGACCGCCTCCAAGGACATGAGCGAGGCGCTGCGCTCCAAGCAGCGCGCCGACGACATGCTCGAGGCCATGGACAAGGCCAACCGCGCCATCGCCGCCGGCGTGGGCGACATGGGCCGCATCGCGGCCGAGGCAGCCCAGGCGCTGCGGGCATTGCAGGCTGCGGCCGGTTTTGCCGAACCGGCCGGCCGCCTGCTGGAGCGGGCCGAGTCGCGACTGGGCCGGCCGCAGGCCTCGCTGCTGGGCCTGTCCGCCGTACCGGCCCTGATCGCCGCCGCCCGCAACGCCCGCCCGGGAGGGGCGTTGCCGGACGGCGTGTTCCATGGTCCGCGCGGTGTGCACCCGGCCGTGGCCGCCAGGCCGGAGCATGCGGTCCCGGCCCACGCCTTGCGCCAGGAGCAGGGCGTGACGGCGGCCATCGACGAACTGCGTGCCGGCCTGGCCGCCCTGGGCCAGAACACGGCGCAGCCCGCGCCCTAGCGGTGCGCCCGAATCCCGCGTGAAAAAATAAACACCAGACCCCATGCCTGAAGCGATCCGGAGCCTTCGATGAACGTCAACACCGTGAAATGCCGCCGCGAGGCCCGGCTCAACCTGCAGGGTCGTTTCGACTTTGCCAGCCATGCCCAGTTCAAGCACGCCTGCGACCAGGCCCTGGAGGACCACGACGTGGAAGAGCTGGTGCTCGACATGACCGCCGTCGAATACCTGGACAGCTCGGCGCTGGGCATGCTGCTGCTGCTGCGCGACCGCGTGGCCGCGGCGCGCAAGGCCGTGGCCATCGAGAACTGCCAGGGCACGGTGCGCCAGGTTTTGGGCATCGCCAATTTCGAGAAATTGTTCGCCATACGCTAAGCAGCGGCTAAACCACCGCAACAACAGAGATCGCAAAGGGTCGTAGCCCATGAACCTGCTCGACACCGAGGGAGACCTGGCAAGGCGGCTGGCCGAGGAGCGCGAGAACGCGCTCGTGGCCCAGCGCGTCATGGACCAGATGGCCGGCATGGAGGCCCAGCCCCTGGCCGAGGTGCAGAAGGCTGTCGCGGCCGCGAGCGGATTCAGCGGCGACCGCCTGGTGGGCGAGCGCACGCCCGCGGGCGTGCTGCACGTGTTCCTCGCCGACGGCGTGGGGCACGGCCTCGTCCCGGCGCTCTTGGCGCTGCCGCTCACCCAGCTTTTTTCCGCCATGAGCCGCAAGGGCTTCCACCTGTCGGCCATCGTCGGGGAGCTGAACCGCAAGATCAGCCAGTACCGGCTGCCCGGCCAGTTCGTGGCCGTGACGCTGGCGGCTTACGATCCGCTGACCGGCTACCTGGAAGTGTGGAACGGCGGCAACCCGGACGGCTTGCTGCTCGACGCCGACGGCACCCTGCTGCGGCGCTTCGCCTCCACGCACCTGCCGCTGGGTGTCGCCTCGGGCGCGGAACTCGACACCCGCACCGAGGGCATGCTCGTCCCCGACGGCGCGCAACTGCTGCTGTACTCCGACGGCCTGGTGGAAGCCGAGGGTGAGCGCATCGGCGAGGACGAGGATGCCGGCGCGCGCTTCGGCGAGCAGCGCCTGCTCGCCTGCGCCGCCGCCCACGCTCCCGCCGCGCGCCTGGAGGCCATCCTGGCGGCGGTGAAAGCGCACCTCGCCGGCCGCGACGCACATGACGATATTTCGCTGCTGGCCCTGGCCTGCGCAAGGCAGGCCAGG
>DATNCF010000385.1:0-2599 GCA_035571675.1 Burkholderiales bacterium
TCGTGGACGGCGTCTTCCTTCTCCCAGGGCGAGGCCTTCATTTCCTCGTAACCCGAGCGCACGATGACCTTCACGTCGTCGCCGCCCAGGCGGCGCGAGGTGCGGCAGCAGTCCATGGCGGTGTTGCCGCCGCCCAGCACGATGACGCGCTTGCCGATCTTGTCGACGTGGCCGAAGGACACCGACGACAGCCAGTCGATGCCGAGGCTGATGTTCTTGGCCGCTTCCTTGCGGCCGGGAATGTCGAGGTCGCGGCCGCGCGGCGCGCCGGTGCCGACAAAAATCGCGTCGAACTTGCCATCGACCTTGCCTTCGACCATGGCCTTCAGCGAATCGATGTACTTGCCGCCCACGAAGTTCACGCCCAGGCCGAGGATGTAACCGGTTTCCTCGTCGATGATTTCCTCGGGCAGGCGGAAGCGCGGAATCTGGGTGCGGATCATGCCGCCGGCGCGCTGGTCGTTGTCAAACACCGTCACGTCGTAGCCCAGCGGAGCGAGGTCGCGCGCCACGGCCAGCGAGGCCGGGCCGCCGCCGATGCAGGCCACGCGGTAGCCGTTCTTCTTCTTGGGCACCTCGGGCAGGCGCGCGCGGATGTCGTCCGCGTCCTTGTTGTCGGCCGCCACGCGCTTCAGGCGGCAGATGGCCACGGGTTCCTTGGACTGCTCGTCCTCCACGCGGCCGCGCCGGCAGGCCGGCTCGCAGGGGCGGTCGCAGGTGCGCCCCAGGATGCCGGGGAACACGTTCGACTGCCAGTTGATCATGTACGCGTCGCTGTAGCGGCCGTGCGCTATCAGGCGGATGTATTCGGGAACGGGGGTATGGGCGGGACACGCCCATTGGCAGTCAACAACCTTGTGGAAATAATTCGGGTCGCCGATATCGGTGGGCTTCAAAACGTCCTCCAAGGGGGCCGCGCGAGGGGCATTTCCCATACCTTCGCATCCGCGTAGCCGGACCATGCTTGCACTGGAAAGACGCTTATGTTATCCCGAAGGAGGGGTAGCTGAAAAGGCTTTGATTTCAAAAAAATAGTGTGGTTTTTGACGAATAATCGGGCAATAAAAGACTCGGCTGGCAATAGGGATTTTTTGCGTTTATGCCGGCGTCGTGTTTTACCTTCGTTTGCACGAGGCTTCGCCCTCCGGACGAAGGGCTTTTTCTACCGGCGCGGAGCGCCGTCGAAGCGTTGTGCCAAGGCAACGGCACAGCGTAGACGGCGCCCTGCGGCGCATCCGCTGCCCTGTTGCCTTAGGGCAACGCTCCTGCGCCGCGCCGGCCTGCGTTTTATGCTTTACAGGCTCTGAGGTTATTACTTAACCCGGCGCAGCGCCGGGCGGCCGCCGGCCTTGGGCGGCTCGGGCGGCTCTTCGGGCCCATCGGCATTGGGGGACTGATCGTCCTTAGTGCCAGAGCCGTCATCCTTCGCAGCTGTTTCAAAAGACATACCTTGTCCGTTCTCGCGCGCGTAGATGGCCGCCACGGCGTGCACCGGCACGTGCAGTTCGCGCGCCACGCCCGAAAAGCGCGCCGTGCACTCGATCACCTCGTTGCCCATGTGCAGGCGGCTGGTGGCGAGCGGGCCGATGTTGAGCACGATTTCGCCGTCGCGCACGTACTCCATGGGCACGCGGGTCTCGGCGTCCACGATCACCGACAGGTAGGGCGTGAAGCCGTTGTCCACGCACCACTCATAGAGGGCGCGCAGCAGGTAGGGTTTGGTGGACGTGGCTTCAGCAGCCATGCGTGACCTGTAGGGTAATCACAGGCCCCTAGTCTACTTCCGCATGACCTTTTCGGAGGGCGTCAGGGCCTCGATGAAGGCGGGGCGCGAGAACAGGCGCTCGGCGTACTTCATCAGCGGCGCCGCGGTCTTGGGCAGGTTGATGCCGTAGTAATCGAGGCGCCACAGCAGCGGCGAGATGGCCACGTCCAGCATGGAGAACTCCTCGCCCAGCATGAACTTCTGCTTCTGGAACACCGGAGCGAGCTCGGTCAGGCGGTCGGCCACCTGCTGGCGGGCTTTCTCCTGCTGCTTCTGGTTGCCCTTTTCCAGGAAATCAATCTGGCTGAACAGTTCCACCTCGAAATTGAACAGGAAGAGGCGCGCGCGCGCGCGCATCACCGGGTCGGCCGGCATGAGCTGCGGATGAGGAAAGCGCTCGTCGATGTACTCGTTGATGATGTTGGACTCGTACAGGATCAGGTCGCGCTCGACCAGCACCGGCAGCCGGTTGTACGGGTTCATCACCGCGATGTCTTCCGGCTTGTTGTACATGTCGACGTCGATGATCTGGAAGTCCATGCCCTTCTCGTACAGCACGATGCGGCAGCGCTGGGAAAAGGGGCAGGTGGTGCCGGAATAGAGGTTCATCATGAGACGCTCTCCTGCCATCACCCCGCTCGGACGCGGGGCAATCAAACGTTTACTTGCGACAACCAGCCGGCCGCGGAGGGCCGCGGCGCGGCTGGGCGATGCGGAAAGCCGCGGCAGCGGCCTTCCCGGGGCTGGAAATATGAGGGCGAATTGGCCGAAAAAAAGCCCCCGTCCGTCAGTGCACGTCCTTCCAGAACGAGCTTTTCAGCGCAAAGGTCAACC
>DATNCF010000386.1:0-11467 GCA_035571675.1 Burkholderiales bacterium
TGGGATAGCTTTGCCCCGGCGCTTTGCTTTGGGTGAGCGCGTGCACCGTGTCACCCGGCTGCTCCGCGTCCAGCAGCATGGCCGCGCTCTCGGCCGTGGTGGCGCGGCGCACGATGCCGGCGCCGCACACCAGCACTTCGCCGCTGACGTCGCAGGCCTCGCTCGCCAGCCAGCCGACCAGAGGCGCCACCTGGGCGGGATCGAATGTCTTTTCGGCGTTTTTCTCCATGAAGGGCGCTGTCATCTGGGTGTAGCCATAGGGCAGGATCACGTTGGCCGCCACTGCGTGGCGGCGGCCCTCGATGGCCAGCGCCCGTGCCAACCCCATCACCGCCGCCTTGGCAGCAGAGTAGGCGCTTTGCCCGCGGTTGCCGTACAGCCCTGCGCTGGAGGCGGTGAGAATGACCCGTCCGTAGCCCTGTCCGATGAGACGGGGCCACGCCGCGTGCGCAAGGTGCAGGTTCCCCAGGAAGCCCACATCGAGAATGGCGCGAAACTCCGCCAGGCTTTGCTTGTGGAACAGCGCTCCGTGATCTATTCCGGCGTTGGCCACCACGATGTCCAGCCGCCCGAAATGCGACAGGGCTCGCCCGACCATGGCCTCACCACTTTTTGGATCCGCTACGTCGCTCCAATCCGCTTCGGCCTCCCCACCCGTGGCGCGAATAGCCTGCACCGTCTGCATGGCCGAGGTGTCGGCATCCGCTTCGCCCAGGTGGCGGCGGTTGTTCACCACCACGCGTGCGCCCTGCGCCGCCAAATGCAGCGCGTAGGCGCGGCCCAGTCCCTTGCCCGCGCCCGTGACCACGGCCACCCGCCCGGACAGCGATACTTTGGAAGACCCGGCAACTGTCATTTGGGCAACAGGGAAAGAATCAGGTCGGCCACTTCGCGCGGCTGCTCCAGCGTGGTCTGGTGGCCCGAGCGCTCCAGCCATTCCAGGCGCGCGCCGGGCACCAGCGCGGCGAAATCCCGCGACAGGTCCGGCGGCGCGACACGGTCCTCGCGCCCGCAGGCGATGAGCACCGGCATGTCGAGGCCGGCCAGCATGGCGCGTCGGTCGGCGCGGACCATGAGGGCGCGCACCTGCCGGATGGCGGTGGCCGGCCCCACGGCGTGCAACATCCGGCGCATGCCCTCCACCAGATCGGCGTCGGCGCGGCTGTCGGGATGGATGCTGAACGGAATCATGCGCTCCACGGCCTGGGCGAAATCGCGCTCGAAGCCGGCGATGGTCTTTTCCAGCATGCGCAGGGTGTCGGGCGTTTCGGTCGCGGCCGACGTATCCAGAAACAGGGCGCCGGCAACACGCGCGCGCTGCTCGGGGCTGAGCCGCGCCAACAGTTCGATGGCCACGTACCCGCCCATGGAATAGCCGCACAGCACCACCGGCGCGGGCGAACTGTCCACCAGCCGCCATGCATCCGCCGCCATGTCGGCCATGCTGGACTGCGTCCGCACGTCGGCAACGCGCACGTCCGCACCGCGCAGGAACGGCAGCACCGGCTTCCAGATGTCCACCGTATTGAGCATGCCCGGGATGAGCAGCAACAGCGGCCCTGGCCCGGCGCGCCGCGGCGGGGCTCCGGAATCCCCCTCCTCCAAAGGCTCTCCCCCTGGGCGTTACGCCCTCAAACGTGGGGCGCAGCGCGCCCTCAAACGAGTCACTTGCTTAATTGAACTGACTCAATGGTATCCGAAGCGTTTTGGAAAAGGCAAGGCGGGCGCATAATGGTCCCCTACGGGAGAACACCATGCCCACGCGCGAGTCCCTGGTCGAATACTTCAGCAGCCTGGCCGACGATTACCTGCTCGACACGTTGGCCTCCGGCAGCCTGACCGCCATGGCCGCCGGCATTGCCGGGGCGGAAGTCGACCGCCGCGGCCTCGTGCGCCTGCAGTTCGCCGCAGTCGCGGCTGACAGCGAACCCGAGGCCCTCGATGAGGAAGACGCCGCGCTGGTGACCGTGGCGCGATCGCTCACCGGCCACCGGCTCGACATCCTGCGCGCCCGTCTGGTCGCCGAAGGCATTCCCGCCTTCGTCATGGACGGCAACACCAATCAGGCCTATTCCATCATCGCCATCGCCATGGGCGGCGCGCGGCTGCAGGTGCCGCGGCGCCACGAGGCCGAGGCGCGCCAGTTGATCGCCCTCATCCACTCGGGCGTGCTGGCCGCCGGCCCCAGAGACATCGAAAGCGGCGACCTCGGCACCTAGAGCGCCGGCCGATAAGCCCGGCGCGGCTGCTATGCTTGCGGTCCCGTAACAGGAGGACTGCAATGACCACGAACGCCACGGCCCGCCCCATCCGGCGCGCCATCCACGTCGCCCTTTCCGCACTGCTCGGCGCCTGCGCGCTGACGGCCACCACGGCCGGCGCCCAGGCTTGGCCGTCCAAGCCCATTCGCCTCATCATCGGCTACGGCCCGGGCTCGGGCGCCGACATCGAGGCGCGCTTCCTCGCCAATTACCTGGGCGAGGCCTGGAACAACCCGGTGGTGGTGGAAGCCAAGCCGGGCGCGAGCACCGTGATCGGCACCGACTACGTGGCGCGCTCGGCGCCCGACGGCTACACCTTCCTGGTGTCCACCGCCGCCATCACCACCTACGCCTCGCTGATCAAGAGCGTGCCCGTCGACCCCATCAAGGACCTCGATCCCGTCTCCATCCTGAACGACGCCTCGCCCATGCTGCTGGTGAACAACAACGTGCCGGCGCACACCCTGCCCGAGTTCGTGGCCTACGCCAAGGCCAACGCGGGCAAGCTCAACTACGCCTCGGCCGGCCGCAACACCGTCCTGCTCATGATCGAATCCTTCAAGCAGGCAGCCGGCATCCAGATGACCGAAGTGCCCTACGCCGGCCAGGGCGCTTACGTCACCGCCTTCCTGCGCAACGATGTGCAGTTGATCATGGCCTCTTCGCAGGCGGCCAAGCCGCTGCTCGATGACGGCCGCGCCAAGGCCATTGCCGCCTTCGGCACGGCGCGCGCGTCCAACCTCCCCAACGTCCCGACCGTGGGCGAGCAGGGCTATCCCACCCTGCGCGGCGGCGGCTGGTATGGCGTGCTGGCGCCGCACGGTACGCCGCGCGACATCATCGACAAGTTCGCCGCCGAGATGCCCAAGTTCGCCGCCACGCCGTCGCAGAAGGACCGTGCCGCCAAGGGAGGCTTCGTGTGGATCGCCAGCACCCCGGCGCAATTCCGCGACCAGATCGCCCAGGACGTGAAGTTCTGGGGCGACATCGCCAACAAGGCCAACATCAAGCCCGAATAGTCCGGCCGTAGCTACAAGAGGGCGGGCATGGGAACTTGCCCGCCCCTCTTCCTGTCGATGAAATAAGGGCAATGGTTCTTGCAATGGTTCTCGCAATGGTTCTTGCGCCGCAACATGGCTTGGCCTTGACGAGCGCCCCGGCGAGGAATAGAACTTAACCGGCTGATCCCGAACTTCAACTGCTGGCCGTTTCCTTTCACGAGAAGGAGGTCTGTATGAGAAGGCGCCTGTATTTCATGCTGCCCGACCTGGGCAGCGCCATCCAAACCGCCAACGACCTGCTGCTGGCGCGCGTCGAGGACAGGCACATGCACTTCCTTGCGCGGCGCGACATGGACCTGGGCGAACTGCACCAGTCCAGTTACCTGCAGAAATCCGACCTGCGGCACAGCCTCTACCTGGGCATCCTGCTCGGCGGCGCGCTCGGATTCGCTTTCGGCATCTACATGTACCTCACGCCGGGCGACAGCATTCACACCGAACTCATCACCGTCCTGGTGGCGGCGCTCGCGGGGGCGGTGTTCGGTGCCTGGGCCTCCAGCCTGGTCGGCATATCCACGCCCAACGTGGCGCTGAAACGCTTCGAGCGCGACATCGAGGCGGGACGCATCCTCCTCATGGTGGATGTGCCCAAGGGCCGCGTGGACGAAATCCAGGCCCTCATACACGCCAAGCACGCCGAGGCCGGCGATTTCGGCATCGAGCGCAGCATGCCGGCATTCCCCTGACCGCGGCCGGACTTCGGCGCCGGGCCTTCGCCGCCTTCACGGCCCTTTCCACGGCGAGGGCAGGCCGCCGAAGTCGTGTTTGCCGGGCCGGCACTACGGACCCCAATTCGAAAGCCCGAGCGCCATTCCCCTGGGCCATCGATAGCGCGGTTATAGCAAGAACGATCAGCCTCATTGCGTGTGGTTTCCTTCGGCGTGTTTCCTTCCGCTTGGCCTAGCTCGGATTTTTAGCGGCGCGCAATGAGGGGCGCCGGTCAGTGGCTGGCATCGCAACCCTCTCTATCCGTGATGCCTCAAGGTCACTGCCTGCAATCGTACCCATCTCCATCCGCGATACCTCAAGGGGAATGTGCCCTCCGCCCGTGAGATTGGGCACATCCGGTAGCGCAATCGTGCGCGGCCAGGGCGCAAACTTTGATGCAAATCAATTTGAGGCGAGTGTGCCGCCGTAGCATCCGAATGCCTGGTCCGTCGGACCATCACCAGGGAGTCCCTCCCGTGGAACTTTTCCAGTTACTGAAAGCCATGGTCGACCACAACGCTTCGGATCTTTTCCTGAGCGTCGGGGCGCCGCCCAACATCAAGATCGAAGGCATGACGAGCGCGGTCCATGCCGCCCCCCTTGTCCCCGGCCAGGTCAAGGAGCTGGCCTACAGCATCATGACCGAGCGCCAGATGCGCGACTTCGAGGAAACCCAGGAGGCCAACCTCTCCATCAACGCCGAAGGCATAGGCCGGTTCCGCATCAACGCCTATGTGCAAAAGGGCGAAGTGAGCATGGTGGTTCGCTACATCAAGTCGCGCATCCCCGATCTCGCCGAACTCAACCTGCCGGCGGCGCTGCGCGACCTCATTGCCCTCAAGCGCGGCTTGGTGCTCATGGTGGGCTCGGCGGGCTCCGGCAAATCCACCACCATGGCCTGCCTGATCGACTACCGCAACACCCGTTTCACCGGGCACATCCTGACGGTGGAGGATCCCATCGAGTTCGTGCATGCGCACAAGTTGTCCATCGTGGATCAGCGCGAAGTCGGCATCGACACCCGCTCTTTCGAGGAGGCGCTGAGGAACGCCATGCGTGAAGCGCCGGACGTGATCGCCATCGGCGAAATCCGCGACCGTGCCAGCATGCAGCACGCCATCGCCTACGCCGAGACCGGCCACCTTTGCATCTCCACCCTGCACGCCAACAACGCCAACCAGGCGCTCGAGCGCATCATCAACTTCTTCCCCGAGGAGGCGCGGCGCCAACTGCTCATGGACCTCGCGCTCAACCTGCGCGGCGTGGTTTCGCAGCGGCTGGTGCCGGGGCTGAAGCACAAGCTCGTGCCCGCGGTGGAAATCATGCTCAATTCCCCTTACGTGGCCGACCTCATGATGAAGGGCCGCGTGGATGAGATCAAGGCGGCCATGGCCAAATCCAACGAAGCGGGCATGCAAACCTTCGACCAGTCGCTATACAACCTGTACATGGACCGCAAGATTTCGCTGGACGAAGCGCTGCGCAACGCGGACTCGCGAACCGATCTTGCGCTGCGCGTACGCCTCTCGATGGGCAAGCGCGCCGCCGATGCGCCGGACCTGGGCATCGACCGCGGAACGGCCCCGACTTGAAAGCAAGGCATCTCGAATCAAGATGCCTCAGCGCCTTCAACACATGCAATGCAACCGACTCGCGCAAACCTTCATCCTCCCGCGCGGCGCAAACAGCGCGTCCGTTTGGCGTTTTACTTCGGAACATTGCCGGAACATACTGTCTTCTAGCGACTGCAGTGATCGGGAAACACTCGTGCCCGACGTAAAGGGAGAGAAAATGCCACCCGGGGAGCCGGCGGGTGTCTATTCGCCGTGGGTAAGCCGTGCCCTGCGCCACGCCATGGCCGCCGGGCGGCGCTTCTGCCATGCCCTCGTCCTCGACATGAGCGAACGAAGGCGCCTCGAAGCCACGCTGTTCACCAGCCGCGAGCGCCTGCGGGCGCTGCTGGACAACATTCCCGACATAGCCTGGCTCAAGGACACGGAGGGACGCTATACCGCGGTGAACAAGGCATTCGCCTCGGCGGTCGGCAAGCGCGTCGAGGACTTCGCGGGCAAAAAGCTGCAGGACATATGGCCCCAAGCCGTCGAAAAGAGAACGTTCTACAAGGACGACCAGGGCGTCATACAGTCCCGCGCTCCCGTGCGCACCGAAATCAGCGTCATGACGTCTCAAGGCGAGCGGTGGCTAACCGTGACGCGAGTGCCGGTTTTCGGCGCGGCCGGTGAGGTCACCGGCGTCGCGGGCATTGCCCGTGACATCACCGATGAAAAAGCCGCGACCAGAAAAATCCAGTACATGAATTCGGTGCTGCGGGCCCAGCAGCAGACCTCGCCGGACGGCATTCTCCTGGTCGACGAAGGCGGCAGGATTGTCAGTTACAACCGGCAATTCATGGCGTTGTTCGGCATCGACGACCAGCTTGTCAAGGCGGGGAAGGACAAGCTCCTGCTGCAGTCTGTCATGGGAAAGATCGCCGCGCCCGAGGCCTTTCTCGCCAGGGTCCGCTACTTGTACGAGCATCGCGAAGAGAAAAGCCACGAGGAAATTCTGCTCACCGACGGCCGGACGCTGGAGCGGCACAGCGCGCCGGTGACCGGGGAAGGCAAATACTACGGTCGAGTGTGGTATTTCCGCGATATCACCGAGCGCAAGCGCTCCGAGGAAACCAGCCGGCAGCTCGCCGCCATCGTGCAGTCCTCGCGCGTAGCCATTGTCGGCAAGGATCTGCAGGGCCGCATCACGAGCTGGAACCCGGGCGCCGAGGCCCTGTACGGCTATTCGGCGGCCGAAATGATCGGACGTTCGGTTTTGACCCTGACTCCAGATGCGGAGAAAAGCAGGGTGCTGGATTTGATGGAGCGGGTCCGGCGCGGCGAATCGATCTCCAACTTGGAAATGGAACGCGTTGGCAAAAATGGCGCGCGCCTGCAGGTATCGGTGGATCTCTCGCCCATCCGCAACGAGTCAGGCACCGTTGTCGGCTCGTCCGTCATTGTCCGTGACATCAGCGAGAGGAAACGGGCGGAACGCATGCTGCAAAGCGTGAACCGCGCCCTCAAGGTGCTGAGCGCCTGCAATGGGGCCCTGGTGCACGCCGGCGACGAACCGCAGTTGCTGGCCGACATCTGCCGGCTGATTGTCGATCTGGGCGGCTACCGCCTGGCATGGGTGGGCTTTGCCGAGCACAGCCCGGAAAAGACGGTGCGCGTGGTGGCCAAACACGGCCACGATGGCACCTATCTTGAGCAGGTCAATGTGGTGTGGGCTGACACGGAACGCGGCCGGGGGCCGATCGGCACGGCCATCCGGACCGGAGCCACGGACATCGCACAGAACATGACCGAGGAACCCCGAATGGCGCCGTGGAGGGAGGCGGCGCTGCGGGAGGGCTACGGGTCCTGCGTGGCGCTGCCGCTCACCGTGCAGAGCGAGGTCATCGGCACGCTCGCGATCTATGCGTCCGAGGCGCTGTCCTTCGGCCCCGAGGAGATCAAGCTGCTGGAGGAACTCGCCGCCGACCTTGCCTTCGGCATTGAGACCCTGCGCACGCGGGCGGCGCACGAGGCGAGCGCCTCGCGCCTGCAGCGCAGCATGGAGGCCACGGTCATGGCCATGGCCTACACGGTGGAGAAGCGCGACCCCTACACGGCCGGCCACCAGGCCAGGGTGGCCCAGCTTGCCGTCGCCATCGGCCGGGAAATGGGCTTGCCGGAAGAGCGGCTGCACGGCATCGGCCTCGGCGCCAGCATTCACGACATCGGCAAAATCTACATGCCGGCCGAGATCCTCAACCGTCCCGGCCGGCTCAACGAGCATGAGATCGGCCTCATCCGCACCCACCCCACGGTGGGCTACGACATTGTCAAGGACATCGAATTTCCCTGGCCCATCCGGGACATGATCGTGCAGCATCACGAGCGCATCGATGGATCGGGCTACCCGGCCGGCCTCAAGGGAGAGGAGATCATCCTGGAAGCACGCATTCTCGCCGTGGCCGACGTGGTGGAAGCCATGTCATCGCACCGGCCGTACCGGCCCGCGCTGGGCCCCGCCCGCGCGCTGCAGGAAATCAGGCTCTGGAGCGGCGTGGCTTACGACCCTGCCGTCGTCGCCGCCTGCCTGCGCCTGTTCGAGGAAAAGCGCTTCGATTTTGATTTCAGTCAATCCCCGGCGCCGTAGGGCGCCACCTTGCCGGAAATACCTTGAACGCTACCCGCCCCATCATCCGACCGCCCTTGACCTCGCCGCTCGCGGACATATCGGGAGATGTCCGCGAAGTCACCGTGCTGATGACCGACCTGCGCGGCTTCACGGCCATGGCGGGTTCCCTTGCCCGGCGCGAAATGCTGGCGCTGCTCAACCGCTATCTCGCGCGCATGTGCGAAATTGCGGCGGCAAACGGCGGCAACGTCGACAAATTCCTCGGGGACGCGGTCATGGTGGTATTCGGCGCTCCGCGCCGCCTCGCCCACCATGCCAGGCAGGCCGTGACCTGCGCTGCCCAGATGCAGCTCGCCATGAACGCCCTCAACCGCGCCAACAGCAAGCTGGGGCTTCCGCCGCTGTACATGGGCATCGGCATCAACAGCGGCCGCGTTTTCGCCGGCACGCTCGGTTCGGAAGTGCACGCCGAATACACGGTCATCGGCGACGACGTGAACCTGGCCTCTCGCATCGAGTCCTTCAGCCTGCGCGGACAGGTGCTGATCAGCGAGGCCACTTACGCGCGCTGCGGCCGCTTTGTCGCAGCGGGCGGTCCCATGGACGTGCGAGTCAAGGGAAAACCCAAGCCGTTGCGGGTGAGGGACGTGCGCGGCATTCCCTCGCTTGGCCTGGAAGTGCCGGCCCGCAGCAAGCGCAAGAGTCCGCGCGTGGAGGGCAAGCTTCCGTTCACTTATCAGAAGGTGGTCGACAACATTGTCCTGCCCAAGGTGCACAAGGGCACGATACGCGATATCGGGTACGGAGGCCTCCTAGCCGAAGTCAGGCACGGCCTGAAGGAGCACACTGACATGGTGATGCAGTTCGATCTGCCGTTGATCGGCCGCCACGAGCGGGAAATCTACGGCATGGTCCGGCATTCACGGCACCATCGCGGCCGGCGCCTTGCCGGCATCGAGTTCACTTCCGTGCGGACGCGGGCCGAACAGGACATCCGTTATTTCGTGCAGATGCTCATTCAGGGCAGCCCAAAAAAATAGGCCGCATCTCGATCCAAGGCCGCACCCGCCTCAGGCGGGCCGCAGGCCCAGCTTGTCCATCAGTTCGCGGTCGGCCTCGGCCTCGGGATTGCCCGTGGTGAGCAGCTTGTCGCCGTAAAAAATCGAGTTCGCCCCGGCGAGGAAGCACAACGCCTGCACCGCCTCACCCATCTCCCGCCGCCCCGCCGACAGCCGCAGGTAACTGCGCGGCATGGTGATGCGAGCCACCGCCACCATGCGCACGAAATCGAAAGGGTCGATGCGCGCGGTGCCGTCGAGCGGCGTGCCTTCCACCTGCACCAGGTTGTTGATGGGCACCGATTCGGGCTGGGGGTCCAGGTTGGCGAGCTGCGCGATCAGGCCGGCGCGCTGCATGAGCGACTCGCCCATGCCGACAATCCCGCCGCAGCACACGCTGATACCGGCCTCGCGCACCCGCTCCAGGGTGTCCAGCCGGTCCTGGTAGTCGCGCGTGGTGATGATCTGGCCGTAGAACTCGGGGGCCGTGTCGAGGTTGTGGTTGTAGTAGTCCAGGCCCGCCGCCTTCAATTGCTCGGCCTGGCCGTCCTTGAGCATGCCCAGGGTGGCGCAGGTTTCCAGCCCCAGAGCCTTCACGCCCCGCACCATGTCCAGCACCGGTTCCAGGTCGCGCTGCTTGGGGCCGCGCCACGCCGCGCCCATGCAGAAGCGCGACGCACCGTTCGTCTTGGCCTCGCGCGCCGCGTCGAGCACCGTGTCGAGGCCGAGCAAGGGTTGCGCCTCAACGCCGGTGTGATAGCGCGCCGCCTGGGGGCAGTAGCCGCAATCCTCCGGGCAGCCGCCGGTCTTGATGGACAGCAGCGTGGAGAGCTGGACGGCGTTTGGATCGAAATGCGCGCGATGAACGGACTGCGCGCGGTACATCAGGTCGTTGAAGGGAAGCTCGAACAGCGCCGCCACTTCGGCCACCGAGTAACGCGGCTTGGTTGAGGGTGCAACCGGCCTCGCTTGTGCGAGGTCGGCCTCCCGCAGGGGTTGGGCCAGCATATCAGCCTCCAGAATGCCAAGCCTCGACTTTAACAGATGTCAAAAATGTAGGCGGCAAATATTTGACTGAGGCCGCCCATGGGGAGCATGACCGCTATTTCGGGGATGACTATGTCAACTTTGCCGCCTATGGGATGACGCGAGGAAACTAACGCCTGCGACCATCTTTTGGAGTCAGTTGCTTTTGGGCGGATCGAAGCGCGGCCTGATCAGCGCCTCGGGCTTGAGAATGGCATCGAGCTGCTCGCGCCTCATCAACCCCTTCTCCAGCACCAGGTCATACACGCTGCGCCCGGTCTCCTCGGCCTCCTTGGCGATCTCGGTGGCCATGGCATAGCCGATGAAGGGGTTGAGCGCCGTCACCATACCGACGGAGCGCTCCAGCATGCGCCGCAGGTGCTCGCGGTTGGCGGTGATGCCGCGCACACAGCGTTCGGCGAGCGCCCGGCATCCCTGCGTAAGGTGGCTCACGCTCTTGAAAATGCTGTGGGCGATGATGGGCTCGAAAGCGTTGAGTTGGAGCTGGCCCGCCTCGGCGGCGAAGCTCACCGTCACGTCGTTGCCGATCACCTCGAAGGCGATCTGGTTCACCACCTCGGGGATCACCGGGTTCACCTTGCCCGGCATGATGCTGGAGCCGGCCTGCATGGCGGGCAGGTTGATCTCGGCCAGACCGGCGTGCGGCCCGGATGACAACAGGCGCAGGTCGTTGCAGGTCTTGGAGAGCTTCACCGCGATGCGCTTCAGCACGCCCGAGAGCTGCACGAAGGCGCCCGCGTCCTGGGTGGCCTCGATCAGGTTGGGCGCCGTGGACAGCGCGATGCCGGTGATCTCCGCCAGGCGCTGGCACACCAGCGGCGCGTAGTCGTGGTGGGCGTTGATGCCGGTGCCGATGGCGGTGGCCCCGAGGTTGATCTCGGCGATCAGTTCCGCCGCCTCGCGCAGCCGCTGCTCGTCCTCGGCCAGCATGATGGCGTAGGTTGAGAACTCCTGGCCCAGGGTCATGGGCACGGCGTCCTGCAGCTGGGTGCGGCCCATTTTCACCACGTCGGCGAACTCGATGGCCTTGTCCGCAAACGCCCCGCGCAGCTCGGCCATGGCGTCGAGCAGGCGGCGGATGGCGAAACGCGCGCCGATTTTCACCGCCGTGGGATACACGTCGTTGGTGCTCTGGCTCATGTTGACGTGCTCG
>DATNCF010000387.1:0-2695 GCA_035571675.1 Burkholderiales bacterium
GTGGTGCCGATTTGTGGTGCCGATTTGTGGTGCCGATTTGTGGTGCCGATTTGTGGTGCAATGAGGGCAACTTCAACCCGAGGAGGTGAACCATGGCAAACGCGCCGGAACAGTACGGCCCCGTCAATCCCTACGACATGAAGTTCAACGATGGCCCCGGCAGGCTCATGGACGGCCTGGTCGCGGTGATCACCGGCGGCGGGGGCGGCATCGGCGCGGCCGGGGCCGAGCTGTTCGCCCAGCACGGCGCCACGGTCGTCGTCGCGGAAATCGACGCCAAGCTGGCCGAGAGCACGGTGCACCGGATCCGCAAGGCCGGCGGCAAGGCCGAGTCGTTCATCATCGACGTGCGCGACGACAAGCGCATTCCCGCCCTGCGCGATGCCGTGCTGGACAAGCACGGCCGCTGCGACGTGCTGGTGAACAACGTCGGGCACTGGGTGGCGCGCGTCAACGATTTCCTCGACGGCGGTCCCGAGCACTGGGACGCCCTGCACAAGACCAATCTGTGGCACATGTTCACGGTGTCGCACGCCTTCCTGCCCTCGATGGTCAAGAACAAGAAGGGCACCATCATCAACGTCTCGTCCATCGAGGGCATGCGCGGCTTTCCGCAGGACCCGGTGTACGGCGCCTACAAGGCCGCGGTGGTGCACTTCACCAAGTGCCTGGCAGTGCAGATGGGCCAGCACGGCATACGCGTGAACGGCATCGGTCCCGACCTGTGCGATTCGCTGCAGGTGCCCTACGCCAACAACATTCCCGCCGGCCAGGGCCACCTGTGGCCCATGTGGGCGCCCATCGGCCGCATGGGCATCCCCAGCGACCAGGCGCGCGTGCTGCTCTTCCTCGCTTCCGACCTGTCGGGCTGGGTGACCGGCCACACCATTCCCACCGATGGCGGAAGCGGCGCCGCGGGTGGGTGGTTCCGTTCTACTTCGCGGCCGGGACGGACCTGGACCAACCGGCCGATTGCTCCTTAAGTGCGGCCCCATAACTGCGGCTCCATGAGCGGCCCTTAACTGCTACAAGCACGCTGCTACAAGCACGCCAACTCCCGGTACCTGGCCGCGAACATTCCCGGCAAGCCGCGGGTGTTCATGCCCTAGCGCTGTTTCAGGAGGCGCTTGAGCAGTTTGCCGTTCTCCAGCCGGGGCAGGGCGTCGACGAACTCCACGCTGCGCGGACATTTCACATGCGACAGGCGCGCGCGGCAGAAGGCGATGATGTCGGCCGCGAGTTCGGGACCCGCGGCCGGCGTGGCGCCGGCGCGGCGTCCACCCACGAGCTGCACCAGCGCCTTGACCTCTTCGCCGTATTCGGCGTTCGGCACGCCGATCACGGCCACGTCGGCCACGGCGGGATGGGTGGCCAGCACGTTTTCGATTTCCTGCGGGTAGATGTTCACGCCGCCCGACAGGATGAGGTCGGCGCGCCGGCCCGAGAGGTACAGGTAGCCCTCGCTGTCAAGATGTCCGAGGTCGCCATAGGTCATGCGGCCCTGCGCGTCGCGCGAGGCGGCGGTCTTGTCGGGCGCGTTGTGGTACTCGAACGGAACCCCGCCGGAAAAGAAGATCCGGCCGATTTCGCCGGGACCCAACTCGCGGCCCTCGTCGTCCAGGATGTGCGGCGTGCCGTGGATGGGACGCCCCACCGAGCCCGGGTGCGCCAGCCAGTCGGCGCTGTCGATGGCGGTGGTGCCCACGCCTTCCGAGCCCGCGTAATACTCGTAGATCACGGGCCCCCACCATTCGATCATGCGGCGCTTGATCTCGGGTGGGCAGGGCGCGGCGGCGTGAATGGCGAAGCGCTGGCTGGAAAGATCGTGCCGGTTGCGTATCTGTTCGGGCAGCGCCAGCAGCCGCACGAACATGGTCGGAACCCATTGGCTGTGCGTCACGCGGTATTGCTCGATCGCGCCCAGCGCCGCGGCGGCATCGAAGCGGCGCATGATGACGGCGCCGCCGCCCGCTTCCAGCGCCCGGGTGACGTAGGCGAGCGGAGCGGCATGGTACAGCGGGCCCGGCGACAGGTAGAGCATGTCGGCGCTGAAACCGAAGGCGTCGCGGAGCGCCTGGGTGGAAGGGGGGATGTCCAGCCGATTGGCGTAGGGGATGAGGCCGCGGCGTATGGCCTTGGGGTGGCCGGTGGTGCCCGATGAGTACAGCATGTCGCGCCCCAGCGGCAGCTCCGGAAGCGGGCCATCGGACGCGCGGGCGAGCGCCTCCTCGAGCGGGTGGAATCCCGGCGCGGTTCCATCCAGCATGAAGCAGCGCTGGCCGAGCGCGGGAGGCGCGCCCAGCGAAGCGGCCAGCCCCGCCATGGCGCGGCTGGTCACCAGCAGCTTCGCGCCGCTGTCGCTCAGGATATAGGCAACCTCGGCGGGAGCGAGGTGCACGCTCATGGGCGTGAAATACAGCCCCGCGCGGCGGGCGGCGAAAAACAGCTCGATCAATTCCGAACGGTTTTCGAGCAGCACGGCAATGCCGTCGCCGGGCTGGAGGCCGACGGAAATCAGCCAATGCGCGGCACGCGTCGCGCGCCGGTCGAGTTCAGCGAACGTGACCGCCTGTTCGGTGCGCCACTCCGGTTGTGCGCCGTCGCGCTGCTCCCCGTCCGATAGCGACGCCGCGTCCGGCGCATTCGGACCGATGACCCGAATGGCTGTCCTGTCCGGTTGGCTCTGAACCCATCG
>DATNCF010000388.1:0-9926 GCA_035571675.1 Burkholderiales bacterium
TCGTCGTGTCCTCCGCCGCCGTGCGCATGCCCCTCCCCGTAGGCGCCTGCCTCGGGCTCGAAGGGCGCTTCCATGTCCTCCACCGTCGCGCCCAGGCCGCGGAGCAGTTGGGCGAGCACATGATCGCTGCCTATGCGCAGATAGCCCTCTCCCACTTCCACCGCCACGTGCCGGTTGCCCAGGTGATAAGCGGCACGCGCCAGTTCCTGGGCGTCGGTGCAGGTGATGTGCAGTACCTTTTCCGGCTGGGCGACGACTTCGACCACCCGCCCGTCGCTGGCCACCAGCAGGTCGCCGCCGCGCAGCAGGTCGCCGCGCGGCAGGTCGAGCCCCACCTCTTCCCCTGACACGAGCACGGCGCGCAGACGGCTTTTCTGGCGCGAATCAAAGGGCAGGCGCAATTGCCCCTTCACTTCGACGGCATAGGCGCCGCGGGGGATTTTCAGCTTCTTGCGTATTTCCAGCATGCTCAGAACAGGAAGTAACGCTGCGCCATGGGCAGCACCTTGGCCGGCTCGCAGATGAGCAGTTCACCGTCGGCCTTGACCAGATAGCTCTCGGGGTCCACCTCGATCTTGGGCGCGTAATCGTTGTGCACCATGTCCTTCTTGCCCACGCTGCGGCAGTTGGACACGGCGATGAGCGGCTTCCTCAGCCCCAGGCCCGCCACGGCGGGGTTCTCGAGAGCGCCCTGCGACACGAACGTGACTGACGTGGCGAGCGCCCCGCCGAAGGAGCCGAACATGGGCCGGTAATGCACGGGCTGGGGCGTGGGGATGGAGGCGTTGGGGTCGCCCATGGCCGCCGCCGCGATCATGCCGCCCTTGAGGAGGAGCGAGGGCTTGACGCCGAAGAAGGCCGGCTTCCACAGCACCAGGTCTGCCAGCTTGCCCACCTCGATGGAACCAACCTCGTGGGCAATGCCGTGGGCCACGGCCGGGTTGATGGTGTATTTGGCCACGTAGCGCTTGACGCGCGCGTTGTCGGCGCGCGCGCTGTCGCCCTTGAGGGCGCCGCGCTGCACCTTCATCTTGTGCGCGGTCTGCCAGGTGCGCATGATGACCTCGCCCACGCGCCCCATGGCCTGGGAGTCCGACGACAGCATGGAGAACGCGCCCAGGTCGTGCAGGATGTCCTCGGCCGCGATGGTCTCGCGGCGGATGCGCGACTCGGCGAAGGCCACATCCTCGGCGATGCCGGGATCGAGGTGGTGGCACACCATGAGCATGTCGAGGTGCTCGTCCAGGGTGTTGACCGTGAACGGCCGGGTCGGGTTGGTCGACGAGGGCAGCACGTTGGGCTGGCCGGCCACGCGGATGATGTCGGGCGCATGGCCCCCGCCCGCGCCCTCGGTGTGGTAGGTGTGGATGGTGCGGCCCTTGAAGGCCGCGATGGAGGCCTCCACGAAACCCGACTCGTTCAGGGTGTCGGTGTGAATGGCCACCTGCACATCCATTTCATCCGCCACCGACAGGCAGCAGTCGATGGCGGCAGGGGTAGTGCCCCAGTCCTCGTGCAGCTTGAGACCGACGGCACCCGCTGTGACCTGTTCGCGCAGCGCCTCGGGGAGGCTGGCGTTGCCCTTGCCCAGGAAACCCAGGTTCATGGCGAAGCCCTCGGAGGCCTGCAGCATGCTGTACAGGTGCCACGGGCCGGGCGTGCAGGTGGTGGCGAAGGTGCCCGTGGCCGGCCCCGTGCCGCCGCCGATCATGGTGGTGATGCCCGACATGAGCGCCTCCTCGATCTGCTGGGGGCAGATGAAGTGGATGTGGGTGTCGATGCCGCCGGCCGTGACAATCATGCCCTCGCCGGCGATGATTTCCGTGCCCGGCCCAATGACGATGGTCACGCCGGGCTGGATGTCGGGATTGCCGGCCTTGCCGATGGCGGCGATGCGGCCGTCCTTCAAGCCGATGTCGGCCTTGACGATGCCCCAGTGGTCGATGATGAGGGCGTTGGTGATGACCGTGTCGGCCGTGTCCTTGGAGACGCGCTGGCTCTGGCCCATGCCGTCGCGGATCACCTTGCCGCCGCCGAACTTCACTTCCTCGCCGTAGGTGGTGAAGTCCTTCTCCACCTCGATCCACAGCTCGGTGTCGGCCAGGCGCACGCGGTCGCCCGCGGTTGGGCCGAACATTTCGGCATAGGCTTGCCGGGAAATCTTCAGCGTCATTGCTATTCCTTTCCCTTCAACTTGCCCATCACCTTGCCCTGGAAACCGTACACGACGCGGTCGCCGGAAAGAGCCACGAGCTGCACGGTACGCTCCTGCCCCGGCTCAAAGCGAACCGCGGTGCCCGCCGCAATGTTGAGGCGCATGCCGTAGGCGGCCTTGCGCTCGAACTTCAAAGCGTCGTTGGTCTCGAAGAAGTGGTAGTGCGAGCCCACCTGGATGGGACGATCGCCGCTGTTGGCGACCTTGAGGGTGACCGTCTTGCGGCCCTTGTTGAGCTCGATGTCGCCTTCCTGAATATCCATCTCACCGGGAATCATCGCTGCCTCCTAGGGAATGGGATGGTGGACGGTGATGAGCTTGGTGCCGTCCGGGAAGGTGGCTTCCACCTGGATGTCGGGAATCATTTCCGGCACGCCTTCCATGACATCGCCGCGCCCCAGCAGGGTGGTGCCGTAGCTCATGAGCTCGGCCACGGTACGGCCGTCGCGCGCGCCTTCCAGGATGGCGGCTGTGATGAAGGCCACGGCCTCGGGATAGTTCAGCTTGAGGCCGCGGGCTTTCCTTCTTTCCGCCAGCAGCGCGGCGGTGAAGATCAGCAGCTTGTCCTTTTCTCTTGGAGTGAGTTCCAAGTTCTCCTCCCAAATCAAAAGCTAGAAATCTAAAAAGCTAAAGTCTTTTTCATCAGGTCGCCCAGATGCGGGGCGTTGTCGCCTCGCGGCCGGTCAGTGCCGGCCTGAGCGTTTTCCACAATTTCTGAAAATACCAGCGTGCCTGCTCGGACGAATCGCCCAGCCAGCGGGCGATCAATAGTTTTGGCATGCGTGTGACGCCGGCCAAAGCGTCTTCTCCAGGCGAAATTGCGCGGCACTCCGCCAATGCTTCGTCCGGGGCGTCGCGGCCCGCGGCGAGCAGCGTGGCGCTCACCGTCTTCCCAGCCAAGCCTGCACGCGACTGGAACAGCGCCTCCCCGGCTTGCAGCCTGCCCTGCTCCCGCCACAGCGCGCCTTGGTCAGCGAGGATCTCGGTGCGTGAGCGCAGCAGCCCGGAATTGAAACGTTCGCCCGACGCGGTACGTCCGAAGCACAGTATCTCCCAGCCCAGGTAGCAGGCATCTACGCCCAGTTGAACGAGGGTGGCCATGTCCGCGCAGGCGCCGTCAAAAAGAATGGTCTCCTGCGGCAGCCACTCCAATTGCGCGCCGGCCCCAAGCCGGTATTGCAGCGTTTGCCTGCCCTGCGGTATGTCCATGCCGTCCGAAACATCGAAGTTGCGATACCACTTCCCGGCTCCGGGGGTGGTCAGCAGCGCCGAGCTCTGGTCGCCCAGGCTCACGCGCACGTCCAGGGTGTCGCCTGCGGCAATACCGCCGGGCGGATGAACGATGATGTTGTGGCAGGTCAGCGTCCCTTCCGGATAAAGGCTGCGCTGCACCCGCAGAGGACCCGCATGCTTGTTGAGAGCAAGCACCGACCGTCCTTCGCGCTTTTCATAGGAGAGGTCGAGCTGCGCTCTCCACTGTCGCGCCAGCATGGCGTCATTGAGCTGCATACCCGCATTAAAACCTATCCGGGCGAGGTCCGCTGCGCGGCCCTCAGATCGCCAGCATATCTCTCACGTTGTCGGTTTCCATGTCGGCGCCCTTGCCGGCCTTGATGACCTCGCCCCGCGACATCACCACGTAATGGTCGGCCAGCGACTTGGCGAAGTCGTAATACTGCTCGACCAGCAGGATGGCCATTTCGCCGCTTTGCGCCAGCGTCGAGATCGCCCGGCCGATGTCCTTGATGATGGAAGGCTGGATGCCCTCCGTGGGCTCGTCCAGGATCAGCAGCTTGGGATCGGAGGCGAGCGCGCGGCCGATGGCGAGCTGCTGCTGCTGCCCGCCCGACAGGTCGCCGCCGCGCCGGTGCAGCATGTCCTTCAGCACCGGAAACATCTCGAAAATGCGCGCCGGCAGCTTGCTCCCGCCGGACTTGGGGGCGAGACCCATCAGCAGGTTTTCTTCCACGGTGAGGCGGGGAAAGATTTCGCGCCCCTGCGGCACGTAGCCGATGCCCAGCCGCGCCCGCTCGTAGGGCCTGAGGCCTGCGATGTCGCGGCCGGCAAACTGCAGCCCGCCGCTGCGGATGGGCAGCAGGCCCACCAGGCACTTGAGCAGGGTGGTCTTGCCCACGCCGTTGCGCCCCAGCACCGTGGTCACGGTGCCCTGGGTCACTTCAAAGCTGACATCGCGCAGAATGTGACTGCCACCATAGTATTGGTTGACGTTGGATATGGAAAGCATGCTTCAACGCCCCAGATAGACTTCAATCACCCGGGCGTCGTTCTGCACCACGTCCATGGCCCCTTCGGCCAGCACGCTGCCCTCGTGCAGCACGGTCACGGTGCGCGCGATGCGCGACACGAAGTCCATGTCGTGCTCCACCACGATGAGCGAGTGCTGCCCGGCCAGCGAGTTGAACAGTTCGGCGGTGCGCTCGGTCTCGGCGTCGGTCATGCCGGCCACGGGCTCGTCCAGCAGCAGCAGCTTGGGCTCCTGCATGAGCAGCATGCCGATTTCCAGCCACTGCTTCTGGCCGTGGGACAACAGGCCCGCCAAACGGCCTGCCTGGTCTCCGAGGCGGATCAGTTCCAGGATGGAAGCGATGCGGTCGCGCGCCGCGCTGTCCAGCCTGGCCCGCAGGCTGGCGCGCACGCGCTTGTCGGTCTTCATGGCCAGCTCGAGGTTCTCGAACACGCTGTGGTTCTCGAACACCGTGGGCTTCTGGAACTTGCGGCCGATGCCGGCATGAGCGATTTGCGGTTCGGACATGCGCAAAAGGTCGATGGTCTGGCCGAAGAACACCGTGCCCACGTCGGGACGGGTCTTGCCCGTGATCACGTCCATCATGGTGGTCTTGCCGGCGCCGTTGGGGCCGATGATGCAGCGCAGCTCACCCTCTTCGATGGTGAGCGTGAGGTTGTTCAGCGCCTTGAAGCCGTCGAAGGAGACCGACACGTCCTCCACGTACAGGATCGGCCCGTGCGAGGTGTCAACGCCCTCGGGTACGACGTGGCCATAGGCCGATTCCTGCCCTCCATGGACGCCCGCGCCGGCATCGAGCGTGGCGCTCATGCCGAGACCTCCGCGGCCGCGGCGGTGGGGGCGGTCTTGTCCTTGCGGCGCAATTTTTTGAACGCACCCACCACGCCCTGCGGCAGGAACAGCGTCACGGCGATGAAAATCGCGCCGAGGAAGAACAGCCAATATTCGGGAAACTGCACGGTGAGCCAGCTCTTGGCCCCGTTCACCAGGAAGGCGCCGAGGATGGCGCCCACCAGGCTGCCGCGGCCGCCCAGAGCCACCCAGATGGCGATTTCGATGGAATTGGCGGGCGACATCTCGCCGGGGTTGATAATGCCCACCTGCGGCACGTACAGCGCGCCGGCGATGCCGGCCAGCACGGCCGACAGTGTCCAGATGGCGAGCTTGTACCACAGCGGGTCGTAGCCCGAGAACATGACGCGCGACTCGGCATCCCGTATCGCGGTGAGCACGCGGCCGAACTTGGAGCTGACAATGGCGCGCGCCAGGATGAGCGTGCCCACCAGCACCAGGCCGGTGATCACGAACAAGGTCATGCGCATCTCCGTGGTGTGCACGGGCACGCCCAGGATGCGCTTGAAGTCGGTGAAGCCGTTGTTGCCGCCGAAGCCGGTGTCGTTGCGGAAAAACAGCAGCATGAAGGCGAAGGTCATGGCCTGGGTGATGATGGAGAAATACACCCCTTTGATGCGCGAGCGGAAGGCGAAGAAACCGAACACGAAGGCGAGCACGCCGGGCACCAGCACCACCATCAGCGCCGCGTACCAGAAGTGGTCGGTGAAGCTCCAGTACCAGGGATAAGCCTTCCAGTCGAGGAACACCATGAAGTCGGGCAGCGGGCTGTGGTACACCCCGTCCAGGCCGATCTGGCGCATGAGGTACATGCCGAAGGCGTAGCCCCCCAGCGCGAAAAAGCAGCCGTGGCCCAGCGACAGGATGCCGGTGTAGCCCCAGATCATGTCCATGGCCAGCGCCACGATGGCGTAACACATGATCTTGCCCAGCAGCGACACCACGTAGTCCGACAGGTGCAGCGCGCTGCCGGCCGGCACGGCGAGGTTGAGCACAGGCGCGGCCACGGCGATCACCGCGATGGCCGCCACGATGCCGGTCCAGCCGCCGCGCGAGAAAAGCGCCCGGTCGCCGGGCAGCTTCGGCGCCGCCTTGGCGGCCGGCGCCAGCGGGGGGGCCGCGGGTTGTTCCATCACCGCTTGTGTCACCGCTTGTGCCACCGCTTGTCCCATGTCAGGCATCCGCGAACCTGCCCTTCAGGGCGAACAATCCCTGCGGCCGCTTCTGGATGAACACGATAATGAACACCAGCACGATGATCTTGGCGATCACTGCGCCGGCCCAGCCTTCCAGGAACTTGTTGACAATGCCCAGGCCCAGCGCGGCGTACACCGTGCCGGCGAGTTGGCCCACACCGCCCAGCACCACCACCATGAAGGAATCGACGATGTAGCTTTGCCCCAGATCGGGACCGACGTTGCCGATCTGCGACAGGGCGCAGCCCGCCAGCCCTGCGATGCCCGAGCCCAGGCCGAAGGCCCAGGTGTCGACGCGCGCCGTGTGCACACCCACGCAGCTCGCCATGGCTCGGTTCTGGGTGACGCCGCGCACGAACAGGCCGAGGCGGGTGCGGGTCAGCGCCAGCCACACTGCCGCCAGCACCAGCGCGGCAAAGCCAATGATGACGATGCGGCTGTAAGGCAGCACCACGTCGCTGGCGATCTCGATGCCGCCCGACATCCAGGAGGGATTTTCCACCTGCACGTTCTGCGCGCCGAAAATCGTCCGCATGAGCTGGATGAGCATGAGACTGATGCCCCAGGTGGCGAGCAGCGTCTCCAGCGCGCGGCCATACAGGAAACGGATCACCGACCGCTCCAGCACCATGCCCACCAGGGCCGACACCATGAACGAAACGGGGATGGCCGCCACCAGGTACCAGTCGAAGGCGCCCGGCGCGTGGGCGCGGAACAGGTTCTGCACCACGTAGGTGGCATAGGCGCCGATCATGATGAGCTCGCCGTGCGCCATGTTGATCACGCCCATCAGGCCGTAGGTGATGGCCAGGCCCAGCGCCGCCAGCAACAGGATGGAGCCCAGGCTCGCGCCGCTGAACACCTGGCCGAAGCGCTGGCCGCGCGCCAGGCGCGACTCCACCGACTTCAGGACGGCCTGCGCCTCCTGGCGCACTTCCTCGTCGGGCTCGGTCCAGGTGTCGCCCTTTTTCTCCAGCAGGCCGAGCAGCAGCGTCTTGGTGCTGGCATTGCCGCTGCCGGCGAGCGCGCGCACCGCCGCCAGTCGCACCTTGGCATCGGGGCTCTTCAACTGAATGGAAGCCTGAATCAGCGTCAGCAGCGTCTTGATTTCGGGATCGGTTTCGCGGGCCAAGGCCTTGTCCAACAGCGGCAGCATGCCCTCGTCGGCGGCGCCGTCCAGCGCCTTGGCGGCGGCGAGGCGCACCGCGCGCTCGCCTGAAGACAGGTTCAGCGCGGCAACGGCGGAGTCGATTTCGCCGCGCACGCGGTTGTTGAGCACCACTTCTTCGGCATCTTCGGGAACGGGATCGACCGCCTTGCCGGTCACGGCATCGGTGGCCTTGCCGTCCTTCACCAGCAACACGAGTTTCTTGTCGGTGACCACCTGCATTTCACCGTTTTGCAACGCCAGCAACAGGGCGAGGCCGGCTTCGTCGGCGGACTTGACGATCTCGCCGATGGCCTCGACCTTTTCGTCGCCCTCGCCCAATCCAAGCTTCTCCACCACCTCCTTGGGCACGGCGGCCGACGCCGCGAGCGGCGCCAGCAGGCCGCACAACAGCGGCGCGCCGAGCAGCAGAAAGGAGAAAAAGCGCATCAGCTTCACGGTGTGGTGCCGGAAAACGCGGGGGTTGAAAAAACAGGGGGCGCGGACACCGGGAATAAGCGGCGGCGCGCGCCCGGCGCCGCCGCCCTTGGATCAGAGCATCAGGTTACGTCGCGCTCTTGCCGTCCGGTTCGTCCTTCTTCTTGTCGTTGCCGGGGATGAACGGGCTCCACGGCATGGCCTTGACCGGGCCCTTGGTCTTCCACACCACGTTGAACTGGCCGTCGGCCTTCACTTCGCCGATGAACACCGGCTTGTGCAGATGATGGTTCTTCGCGTCCATCTCGGCCACGAAGCCGCTCGGCGCCGTGAACTTCTGGCCGCCCATGGCCGCGATCACCTTGTCGACATCGGTGGTCTTGGCCTTTTCAACCGCCTGCTTCCACATGTGGATGCCGATCCAGGCGGCTTCCATCGGGTCGTTGGTCAGCGGCTTGTCGGCGCTGGGCAGCTTCTTGGCCTTGACGTAGGCGGCCCATTGCTTCTTCCAGGCATCGTTGGCCGGGTTCTTCAGGCTCATGAAGTAGTTCCAGGCGGCCAGGTGGCCGACCAGCGGCTTGGTGTCCACGCCGCGCAGTTCCTCTTCACCCACCGAGAAGGCGACGACCGGCACGTCCTTGGCCTTCAGGCCGGCGTTGCCCAGTTCCTTGTAGAAGGGCACGTTGGAGTCGCCGTTGATGGTGGAGATCACCGCGGTCTTGCCGCCGGCGGCGAACTTCTTGATGTCGGCCACGATGGTCTGGTAGTCGCTGTGGCCGAAAGGCGTGTACTTCTCGTCGATGTCTTTCTCGTCGATGCCCTTGGACTTCAGGAATGCGCGCAGGATCTTGTTGGTGGTGCGCGGATAGACGTAGTCGGTGCCCAGCAGCACGAAGCGCTTGGCGCCGCCGCCTTCCTTGCTCATCAGGTACTCCACCGCCGGGATGGCCTGCTGGTTGGGCGCGGCGCCGGTGTAGAACACGTTCTTGGACAGTTCCTCGCCCTCGTACTGCACGGGGTAGAACAACAGGCCGTTCAGTTCCTCGAACACGGGCAGCACGGACTTGCGCGACACCGAAGTCCAGCAGCCGAACACCACGGCCACCTTGTCCTGGGTCAGGAGCTGGCGCGCCTTCTCGGCGAACAGCGGCCAGTTGGAGGCCGGGTCGACCACCACCGCTTCGAGTTTCTTGCCCATCACGCCGCCCTTGGCGTTGATGTCGTCGATGGCCATGAGGGTGACGTCTTTCAACACCGTCTCGCTGATGGCCATGGTGCCGGACAGCGAATGCAGCACGCCCACCTTGATGGTGTCGGCCGCGTAGGCCGGCTGCAGCGCCCCGGCCGCAAGGGCGGCGCTGACGACTGCTCCGGCCGTCAAAGATTTTAGAAAACGTCGACGTAACATGGATTGGCTCCCGTGGTTGTGGTTCAAGTCTCCATTCGCGATGGAGTGCACCATCGCGAATCCCCAACCCACCTTGCACGGGCTATGCCAACCGACTCAGGAGCGCGTCCGCCCTACTTTAAAAGTTTGTAATCAGATCGTTATCTTTGGGCGTGGCTGCCCAACCGATGCTTGCGCACGCTTTATCCCGCAATGCACAATCACGGTCTTGGTGCACGCGCCCCAGTTCTGTGCGCCGGAGTTTGGAGACGGGGTAGGTGCTCGCCGGAATTCGCCCACGCCCCTAATTTTGGGCTCAGCGCGAACAGTTCGGGCTTCCGGCCGGGCCTGTGCAGCCGCTGGGCGTGGAGGGGGCATTGGTCACCCCCAGGGAAATGGCGCAGCCGCCGAGCTGTACCATGAAG
>DATNCF010000389.1:0-5460 GCA_035571675.1 Burkholderiales bacterium
CGACCGCGAGGACAGCCTGATGATCTACCGCGATCCGCGCGTCTCCAACTACTACACCAACGAACACGGCCGCTCCTGCGTCAACGGCCCGATCGACATTCGGCGCATGTGGCATTGGCTGCGCGATCCCGCCGGTCCGCCCCAGCGGGATCTCGATGCGGGGCTGCAGCCATGGTTCGGAGGAGATTTGATGACCTCCTAAGCGGTGCTTAGGGGGTGGCCTGCGCTGCAACAGGCGTGCGCGGCTTTCCAATGAAAGGGCCCTGTCACTAACAGGGCCCAGACTCGCTGGCGGAGAGGGTGGGATTCGAACCCACGATACGCTTGCGCGTATGCCAGTTTTCGAGACTGGTACCTTCAACCACTCGGTCACCTCTCCGGGTCGGCGCGCATTTTACCAGAGCATAGCCGGCTCCGCGCCGGAACTGCCCTATTTTGCCGGCGTAAGGAACTCGATACCGCCCATGTAAGGCTTGAGCGCGGCGGGAATGTCCACGCCGCCGTCGGCGCGCTGGTAGTTCTCCAGGATGGCCACCATGGTGCGGCCCACGGCGAGGCCGGAGCCGTTGAGAGTGTGCACCAGCTCGGGCTTGCCCTTGTCGTTGCGGAAGCGAGCCTGCATGCGCCGCGCCTGAAAGGATTCGAAATTGGAGCAGGACGAAATCTCGCGGTAGGCGTTCTGGCCGGGCAGCCATACTTCCAGGTCGTAGGTCTTGGCCGACGAGAAACCCATGTCGCCCGTGCACAGCGCCATGACGCGATAGGTTAGCTCCAGGCGCTGGAGAATGGTTTCGGCGTGGGCGGTGAGTTCCTCCAGTTCCTCGTAGGACTTCGACGGATGCGCGATGCGCACGATCTCGACCTTGTCGAACTGGTGCTGGCGGATCATGCCGCGCGTGTCCTTGCCGTAGGAGCCCGCCTCGCTGCGGAAACACGGCGAATGGCACACGAATTTCAGCGGCAGCTTGTCCAGCGCCACGATTTCGTCGCGCAGCAGATTGGTGACCGGCACTTCCGCCGTGGGGATGAGGTAGAGCTTGTCGGCCTCCTCGCCCCTGGGAACCGCGAACAGATCTTCCTCGAATTTGGGCAGTTGCCCGGTGCCGCGCATGCTGGCCGCGTTGACCAGGTACGGCACGTACACTTCGGTGTAGCCATGCTCCATGCTGTGCACGTCGAGCATGAACTGGGCAATGGCTCGATGCAATCGAGCCAACGGCCCTTTCATGACGGAAAAGCGCGCGCCGGAAATCTTCGCGGCCGCATCGAAATCGAGCAGACCAAGCCCCGTCCCGATGTCCACGTGGTCGCGGGGCGTGAAACCATAAGTACGCGGCGCGCCCACGCGGCGCACTTCCACGTTGTCGTCGCTGCCCTTGCCCGTGGGCACGCTGTCGTGGGGCACGTTGGGCACGCCGAGCAGGAAGTCGCGCAATTGTTCCTGCAGCGCTTCCAGACGCTTCTCCAGCCCGGCCAGCTCCGTGTTCGCCACGCCGGACTCGGCCATGAGCGCGGCGATGTCCTCGCCCTTGGCCTTGGCCTGGCCGATGCGCTTGGAGAACTGGTTGCGCGCGGCCTGCAGTTCCTGGGTGCGGGTCTGCACCAGGCGGCGCTCCTGCTCCAGGTCGTTGAAGGCCGCCACGTCGAGCACGAACGGCCGGTCGGCGAGGCGCCTGGCGACGGCGCCGATGTCGGTGCGGAGTCTTTGCGGGTCGAGCATGATTTATTCGTTTTCGTTCTTGGAGCCGCCGCGTTCGTTCGTGGCTTGGCGAGCCTCGCGGTCCAGTCCGCGCAGGTGTGCGAGCTTCTCGGCGATTCGGCCTTCCAGGCCGCGGGTGGTGGGCTGGTACCAGTTCACCTTGGGCATGCCCTCGGGAAAGTAATTCTCGCCGGCGGCGTAGGCTTCCGGCTCGTCGTGCGCGTAGCGGTATTCCCGCCCGAACCCCATGTCCTTCATCAGCCGCGTGGGCGCGTTGCGCAGGTGCACCGGCACCGGCCGCGATTCGTCCTGGCCCACGAAGGCGCGCGCGGCATTATACGCGACGTAGGCGGCGTTCGATTTGGCCGCGCAGGCGAGGTAGAGCACGGCCTCGGCCAGCGCCAGCTCGCCCTCGGGGCTGCCCAGGCGCTCGTAGGTCTCGCAGGCGTCCAGCGTCACCCTCAACGCTCTTGGATCAGCCAAGCCGATGTCCTCGGTCGCCATGCGCACCATGCGCCGGCCCATGTAGAGCGGATCGGCGCCGCCGTCGAGCATGCGCACCAGCCAGTACAGCGCGGCATCGGGATCGGAGCCGCGCACGGCCTTGTGCAAGGCCGATATCTGGTCGTAGAAAGCGTCGCCGCCCTTGTCGAAGCGCCGCAGGTTGCGTGCCAGCGCGCTTTGCACGAATTCCCCGCTGACGGTCTTCAGCCCTGCCGCCGCGGCGGCAGTCTGCAGAATTTCCAAGAGGTTGAGCAGGCGCCGGGCGTCGCCGTCGGCCAGGCCGATGACGCGCCCGCGCGCTTCGTCGTCGAAAGACAGGCCGGCCAGCGCGCCGCTCAGGGGATTGGAAACTGCGCGATCGAACAACTGCCCCAGTTCCTCGGCCGTGAGGCTGTTCAGCACATACACCGCGGCCCGCGACAGCAGCGCGCCGTTCACCTCGAAGGAAGGGTTTTCGGTGGTGGCGCCGATGAAGGTGAACAAGCCCTGTTCCACGAACGGCAGGAAGGCATCCTGCTGCGCCTTGTTGAAGCGGTGCACCTCGTCCACGAACAAGATGGTGCGCCGTCCGCTCGCCGCCAGCACGGCCTGCGCGCGCTGCACCGCCTCGCGGATGTCCTTCACGCCCGAGAACACCGCCGACAGCGCAATGAACTCGGCGTCGAAAGCATCGGCCATGAGCCGCGCAAGGGTAGTCTTTCCGACGCCCGGCGGCCCCCACAGGATCATGGAATGCGGCTTGCCCGACTCGAACGCCAGGCGCAGCGGCTTGCCCGGACCCAGCAGATGCGACTGGCCGATGACATCGTTCAACGTCTTGGGCCGCAAGGCCTCCGCGAGCGGCGCGGCCGGAGCCGGGGCGCCGAACAGGTCAGCCACGGAGCGCGGTCACTTCGTGTCCCCCAGCACGTCCGCCCCTTTGGGCGGCGTGAAGCGGAACGTGGCGGGATCGATTTGCGGATTGCGGTGGAAGGCGCTGAACTTCAGCAGGGTGGTCTGGCCGAAGCTGTCCACCAGTTCCATGGCCTCGATGCCGGAAAAGCCGAAGCCCATGCTGATACGCGAGAAATTGGAATCGGGGTTGCGAGGCGTGGCATCCAGCCACTCCAGCCCGTCCTTACTGCCCTTGTCGGTGAGCTTGAAAGCCTTGACCGCCTCGTTGTTGCCGGCCAGCAGAGCCGCGGGCGTCGAACCCAGCGCCTGGTCGAGCTTCTTCACCGTGACCTGGTTCAAGTCCTCGTCGTACACCCACACCTTGCTGCCGTCACCGACAAGGACTTGCGGATAGGGCTTGGCGTAAGTCCAGCGGAATTTGCCCGGGCGGGAAAAAGCCAGCGTGCCATGCGACTCCTGCACGACCTTCTTGTTGCGATCGATTACTTTCTGGTCAAACTCGCCGGTCGCGGTCTGGGTGCTCGCAATGAACTCGGCGAGCCGGTCGAGACTCGTCGCATGAGCAAGCCGAGGAATTGCCAGCAAGGTAGTCAAAAGCAGGGCAACCAAGCCCAAAGCCCGGGCGGCGCGTTCCCTTCCCCCCCAGGGGGAAGGGTTAGGGATGGGGGTTAACGAGAACATAGGCCGTAAAAATCCCAGAAAATATTATTCCGCTTTTGCTGGGACAAGCACTTCCCTGTTTCCGTTCGATTGCATGGCTGAGACCATGCCCGCCTGCTCCATCTGCTCTATCAGCCTGGCTGCCCGGTTGTAGCCGATGCGCAAGTGGCGCTGCACCAGCGAAATCGACGCCCGCCGCGTCTTGAGCACGATGTCGCAGGCCTGGTCGTAGAGCGGATCGTTCTCGGGCGAAGGATCGCCGAAGCCTCCGCCCGCCAACCCGCCGTCGAACACCCCTGCCCCGCCGTTGCCGGATTCCAGCGCGCTGCCTTCCAAGAGACCGTCCACGTATTCCGGCTCACCCAGGGCTTTTAAATAATCGACAACTTTGTGAACTTCATCGTCGGCCACAAACGCCCCATGCACCCGCTGCGGGAGCCCGGAGCCCGGCGGAAGATACAGCATGTCGCCCTGCCCGAGCAGCGCCTCGGCGCCCATCTGGTCGAGAATGGTGCGCGAGTCCACCTTGGAGGACACCTGGAAGGCCACGCGCGTGGGGATGTTGGCCTTGATGAGGCCGGTGAGCACGTCCACCGAGGGCCGCTGCGTGGCCAGGATGAGGTGAATGCCGGCGGCGCGCGCCTTCTGCGCCAGGCGCGCGATGAGCTCTTCCACTTTCTTGCCGGTGATCATCATGAGGTCGGCCAGCTCGTCGATGATGACCACGATGTGCGGCAGCCTGTCGAGGTTCTCCGGCTCCTCGTCTTCCAGGGTGTTGGGGTCCTGCAGGGGCGAACCTTTCTTTTCCGCCTCGGCCACCTTCTGGTTGAACCCCGACAGGTTGCGCACGCCCACCCAGGACATGAGCTTGTAACGCCGCTCCATTTCGGCCACGCACCACATGAGCGCGTTGCCGGCCTGCTTCATGTCGACGACCACGGGCGCGAGCAGATGCGGAATGTCCTGGTAGAT
Organism: Burkholderiales bacterium; assembly: GCA_035571675.1. GTDB lineage: Bacteria > Pseudomonadota > Gammaproteobacteria > Burkholderiales > SG8-39 > CAIYPG01. The sequence continues at coordinate 4,730 of DATNCF010000389.1, forward strand.
CGACAGTTCGAGCATTTTCGGATCCACCATGATCAGGCGCACGTCGCGCGCCTCGGCCTTGTACAGCAGCGACAGGATCATGGCGTTGATGGCCACCGACTTGCCCGAGCCGGTGGTGCCGGCCACCAGCAGGTGCGGCATGCGCGCGAGGTCCGCGACCACGGGATGCCCGGCGATGTCCTTGCCCAGCACCAGGGTGAGCGGCGAGGCCATGTCCTGGTAGACCTTGGAGGACAGGATTTCCGACAGGCGCACCATCTGACGGTGCGGGTTGGGGATTTCCAGGCCCATGCAGGACTTGCCGGGAATGGTCTCGACCACGCGGATGCTGATCACCGACAGGGCGCGCGCCAGGTCCTTCACTAGGTTGACGATCTGGCTGCCCTTCACGCCCGTGGCGGGCTCGATTTCGTAGCGCGTGATCACCGGGCCGGGATAGGCGGCCAGCACCTTCACCTGCACGCCGAAGTCGGCCAGCTTTTTCTCGATCAGGCGCGAGGTGTATTCCAACGACTCGGCCGACAGCGTTTCTCCGGTTTGCTCGGCCTCGTCCAGCAGCTTCAGCGGCGGAATGGGCGAATCGGGCAGTTCAGTGAACAGCGACTCCTGCTTTTCCTTCTGCACCTTGGGTGACTTGGCGATTTTCACCACCGGGGGCTCGATGCGAATGGGCTCGTGCTCCACGGCCAGTTCGCGCTTGGCTTCCACCACGGCCTCGCGCTCGATGGTGG
>DATNCF010000390.1:0-7785 GCA_035571675.1 Burkholderiales bacterium
CTCAAGCCGGACGCGCTGGATGTGGACGACTACGTGCGGCGTCAATTCCCCGCCGCCCCCTTCCGACCATTGGAAAAACGGGGCGCGGACGTGCTCATCGCCGGTTGCGGCACCGGACAGCAATCCATTGAGACGGCGCAACAGTGGCGCGGCGCGCGGGTGCTGGCCGTGGACCTCAGCCTGGCGAGTCTCGCCTATGCGCAAAGAAAGACCGCCGAAGCGGGCATCGCCGGCATCGAGTACGCGCAGGCCGACATCCTCAATCTGCCTTCCCTCGGCCGCGAATTCGACGTTATCGAGTCGGTGGGGGTCCTGCATCATCTGGCCGATCCCATGGCCGGGTGGCGCGCTCTGATGAAGTTGCTGCGGCCGGGCGGCCTCATGCGCCTGGGTTTTTACAGCGAATTGGCCCGCCGCGACGTGGTGGCCGCGCGCGAATTCATCGCGAAAAAAGGCTTCACCCCTGACGCGGCCGGCATCCGCCAATGCCGGCAAGCCCTGGTGGCGAGCGGCGACCCGGTCTTTGACGCGCTGTTCACCAAGACGGATTTTTATGCCACGAGCAGTTGCCGCGACCTTGTGATGCACGTGCAGGAACACCGCTACAACCTGCGACAGATACGGGAGGCGCTCGACGCCCTGGGATTGGTGTTCCTCGGCTTCACGCTGCAAGACTCCGTGCTGCGCAGCTATTCCGAGCGTTTTCCCGAAGATCCCACGCGCACCGATCTGGACAAGTGGCAACAGTTCGAAGCCGAAAATCCCGACACCTTTATCAGCATGTACCAGTTCTGGACCCAGAAGGCGCCATGAGCACCCGTCTTTATGTCGGCCTGATGTCCGGCACCAGCCTGGACGGCGTGGACGCCGTGCTGGCCGAATTCAACGACGACTCCAACGGGCGGCCGCCGGCCTTGCGGCTGCTCGGCACGCATTTCGTCCCCTTTGCCGACGCCCTGCGCACGGAACTCGCCGCGCTGCAGGCCGCCTGTCCCGACGAAATGCATCGAGCGGCCCTGGCTTCGGTGCGGCTTGCGCATGTGTATGCCGGCGCGGTCAGCGCGCTGCTTGCCGCCGCGGGCATCCAGGCGGAGGCCATCCAGGCTGTGGGTTGCCATGGCCAGACGGTGCGCCATCGGCCGGAGCTGGGCTTCACGGTGCAGCTCAACCATGCGGCGCTGCTCGCCGAACTGTGCGGAATGACGGTGGTGGCCGACTTTCGCAGCCGCGACGTGGCCGCGGGCGGCCAGGGCGCGCCGCTGCTGCCGGCCTTTCATGCCGCCCACTTCGCAAGCAGCGGCCACGACCGCGTCATTCTCAACCTCGGTGGCTTCGCCAACGTCACGGCCTTGCCTAGAACCCATGCCAGCGCGCAACCGGTGATCGGCTTCGACACGGGCCCGGCCAACGTGCTGCTGGACGACTGGGCGGGGCGCCATCTGAATGTGCCTTTCGACCAGGACGGCGCCTGGGCGGCCTCAGGCCGAGTGGATGACGCGCTGCTCGCCGCCTTGCTCGCCGATCCCTGGTTCACGCAGGCGCCGCCCAAGAGCACGGGGCGCGACTACTTTCACTTGGAGTGGCTGGACCGGCACGGCGTTGCCGGGCTTCGCCCACAGGACGTGCAGGCCACCCTGGCGGAGTTGAGCGCGGCCTCCATCGCCGATGCGGTGCAGCGTTGGTGTTTTCCGAACGGAGCAAGCGGCTTGGCGGTCTACGCCTGCGGGGGCGGCACCCACAATCGCGACCTGATGGCGCGGCTGGCCCGGCGCCTGAGTGAGGCTACGCTCGCCACCACCGAAGCGCTGGGACTGCATCCCGATTGGGTGGAGGCCGCGGGCTTCGCCTGGTTCGCCAGGCAGGCACTGGCGCGCCAGCCCGCCAACCTGCCCTCGGTCAACGGAGCGAAAGGGCCGCGCATCCTGGGCGCGATCTACCCGGCCTGACAGGCGACGCCTGAAACGAAAAAGGGGCCCGCGGGCCCCTTCTATTTGCGGCGATTACGCGACGCTGTGCGCGGCCGGGTCAGACCGAGAACGACGAACCGCAGCCGCAGGTGCTGGTGGCGTTGGGGTTCTTGATCACGAACTGCGCGCCTTCCAGGCCCTCGGTGTAGTCGATCTCGGCGCCCACCAGATACTGGTAGCTCATGGCGTCGATGAGCAGTTGCACGCCGTTCTTTTCCATCACGGTGTCGTCTTCGTTTTTCTCTTCGTCGAAGGTGAAGCCGTACTGGAAGCCCGAGCAGCCGCCGCCGGTGACGAACACGCGCAGCTTGAGCTCGGTGTTGCCCTCCTCGTCAATGAGGGACTTCACCTTGTTTGCAGCGCTGTCGGTGAAGACCAGCGGGGCGGGCATATCGGTTACAGCGTTCATCACATTCTCCAAAGCGGAATACCTGAATTATCCAGTCGGCTATTCATTGGGTCAACCCAAACGGGAATAGGGTCTTTTGCTGGTCAGGTTTTGTTTCTGGTGCATTCCCTCGAGGCCCGGCGCTCCGCGCCGGTAGAAAAAGCCCTTCGGCCGGAGGCCGAAGCATCGTGCCAGGAATCACCTGCCATAAACCCCCATATGGGGCCGATGGCGCGACTTCGCAACCTTAAGGATTAGTCTTGCTGGCTGCTATTTTCAGTTCGACTGGCTTGGCTGCGCTGGCGCTGTGGCTCAGCCTGCCCTCGACCACGGCCCCCAGGTGCATTTCCACCCGGTTGTACTGCACGTCGCCGACCACCTTGGATTTGGATTGCAATTCCAGAAATTCCCCGGCGTGGACGGGCCCGTTCACGGTCCCGTTTATCACCAGGTGCGAAACGCGTATTTCGCCGTCGATGCGCGCCCGCTCGCTCACCACCAGGGTGGAGGCCTGCTCGGATACGGCGGTGACGTTGCCGACGATCTCTCCGTCCACGCGCAAACCGCCTGCGAAGGTGACATTGCCTTCGATGCGCGTGCCTGCGCCGATCAGGCTGTCGATGCGGCTTTGCGGCTTGTTGGGCTGTTTCTTGAACATGCAAACTCCCTCATGGATTCGGCCTGCTGCCCGGTCGGGGTCTATTATTGGCGTTTCCGGCGTCCCCCGGCACGGCGGGGGCTTGGGCCCCCTGGCCCACTTGAGCGGTCTCGACGGCGCGCGTTTCGCCGCCTTCCATCACTTTAACCTGAACCCGCTTCAGCACGCCGCCCTGGGGAACCTGGAAGCTGCCTTCCTGGCGCTGAAAGAACCGAAAATTCAATCGCTTCGCCGTGCTCGATGACCCTTGATCCGTCACGGGAATCATATCATTGCGGCCTTGCCCCTGCAGTTCGGCCATGAGCTGAATGGAGCCCTGGAAGTCGTGGTCGCGGCGCCCGCCCTGCACCACCAGAAGCCGGTAGCGGTACTGCCCCGGCGTGTCGCCTTTCTCCACCATGAAGCGGTGGATGGTGATGCGCTCTTCGCGCCGGTCAGCCGGGTTGAGGCCATCGAAAAACGCCAAGTCCTCCTTGAGCCGGCTGTTCTCGTCGCCGAGTTGCTTGATCTGCGCCGCCAATTGCGCCTGGGCGCTTTGCTCGATCTTGAGCCGCGCCTCCGAGGCATTGGCCACGGCGCGCAACTCGGCCGCTTCCTTTTCGAGCTGGGCGTGGTCGGCGCGCAGCTTATCCAGCTGTTCCAGCGCCTCGCCGCGGTCAAATCCTGCAAAGCGCCGGCCGGCATCGTAGATCCACGCCGCGAGCGCGAGCGAAAGCCCCGCCACCACCACGATGCCCAGCCAGCGCCAGTACCACGCCACATGCGTGCGCACCGTCATGCGCGGCGCCGCGATGCCGAAACGGCTGCGGATGCGTTTGAGCAGGCTCGGCATTGCTGTCGAGGGCGAGGCTTAGGGCAGGACGGGCACCTGGTTGAGTCCCGTGGCTTCGGGCAGACCGAACATGAGGTTCATGTTCTGCACCGCCTGGCCCGCCGCACCCTTGACGAGGTTGTCGATGACCGACAGCACCACCAGCGTGTCCGTACCCTGCGTCCGCTGGCGCGGACGGTGAATGGCGATGCGGCACATATTGGCCGCGCGCACCGAGCGCGTTTCGGGCGTGCTGCCCGGCGGCATGACGTCCACGAACGGTTCGCCGCGGTAGTGGCTCTCGAACAGCGCCTGGAAATCGGTGTCCCCGCTGTTTCGATTAATTATGCGCGCGTACAGCGTGGCGTGGATGCCGCGGATAAGAGGCGTGAGATGGGGGATGAAGACAAGGCCGATTTCGCGTCCCGCCACCTGCCCCAGGCTTTCGCGGATTTCCGGCCAGTGGCGATGCCCACCCACGGCATAGGCAACGAAATTATCCGATGCCTCGGAAAACAGGATGTGCGTCTCGGCCTTGCGCCCCGCGCCGCTCACGCCTGACTTGGCGTCGGCAATGAAGTGATCAAGGTCCACTGCCCCGGATTTGAGCAGCGGCAGCAAGCCAAGCTGCACCGCCGTGGCATAGCAGCCGGGGTTGGCCACGATGCGCGCCTTGCGGATGCGCTCGCGATTGATTTCGGGCAGGCCATACACCGCTTCTTCCACCAGCCGCGGCGCGGCGTGCTTGGTCTTGTACCAAGTTTCCCACTCCGTCAGGTTCTGCAGCCGGAAGTCAGCGGACAGGTCGACCACCCGCACCCCGGCGTCAACCAGCGCTTGAGCCTGGCCCATGGCCACGGTGTTGGGTGTGGCGAAGAACACCGCGTCGCAAGCCTTCAGGTCGGCCTTTTCAGGGTCGGAAAAAGCCAGGTCAACGTGGCCGCGCAGGCTGGGGAAGTACTTGGCCACCGCAATCCCCGTTTCCTGGCGGGAGGTGATGGCCGCGAGCTGGGCATTGGGATGGGTGGCCAGAATGCGCAGCAGCTCGACCCCGGTGTACCCGGTGCCGCCGACGATGCCGATCTTGATGGTCTTGCTCATGACACGCTCCGAGCGGTAATCCCGAATTGTCTCAGCAATTACCTTTAACCGTGAAGTTAGTGATTACTTACATAAAAAGACAGGGAAATACCCTTAATTCCAACATTGACTCACTGTTGATTTTCTTTATGCTTAATTTAAACCGCGAAGTGATGTGATCAAAGCGGCCAGGCTGCCGCCGAAGCAGCCGGCGAAATCAAGCGAACTGGAGGAGAACCATGCACTATCCGCGACCCGCTGCGCGGCGGAGCCGGGCATGACCGTTTCCGCACGCGTCCAACGCCTGCCTCGCACCCTGAACATCGGCAGCCGCCTTACCCTCAGCCTTGCGGTGCTGGTCATTCCCCTGTTCGTGCTGGGCTATGGCTACATCCGCTCGCGCTTGGAGCTGATCGAAACCGCCCAGCTGGAATGCGACCGCCTCGATTACCTGCAGGCGATGCATCAATTCATCCATGACGCCGCCGCGCATCGCGGTCTCAACAACCTCTACCTCCATGGCAGCCAGGCGATGCTTCCGCGACTGCGCGCCGCGGCCGCCGCCGTGGACCTGGATTTGAAGCAAATTTCCGCCCTCGATGGCCGCCTGGGGGCAAAACTGGGCGTGCACGAGAAGACCGCGGCGATTCGGGCGGCATGGTCAAACTTCCGGCCCGTGGCACGAACGGTTCCGGCCGGGGACAGCTTCGCCATTCACACCGCCTTGATCCAGAGCGCACTGGACCTCAATGCCTCCATTCTCCAGGGCAGGAACGCGGTCACGGCCATTCCCTCCCGGGATTCCGCCATCATCGGCGAGGCCATGCTGCAGGGCGCGGAATTCGAGGAACAGCTTGCGCAGTTGCGCGGACTGGCCGCCGGCATGCTGCAGAAAGGCGACATTCGCCCCGAAGAGCGCCTGGAATTGGCCATTAGAGCGGCGCGCACGGGCGAACATTACGCCACCTTGCAGGCGGCGCTGTTCAAGGGCTACCAGCAGTTCCCCGCCATGCGTCCGGAAGTGCAGCCCAACGTGGCCAGGACCGAGGAATCGCTGACCCGCTTCCTCAGAGTCGTGGAGCGGATGGCGCGCGGCGGCGGGGCAGGCATGGGCAGCGAGCAGTTGTTCGGCGTGGGCACCCAGGCCGTGAACCAGTTCAACGCCCTGGAAACGGGTCTGCGCGAAAGCTTCGACCGCATCATGGACGACACGGCGGCCGAACTCAAGCGTGACGCCTGGGCGGCGTTCGCGCTGGCCGGCGCCGGGCTGGCCATTGCGCTCGTCATCGCCCTGGCCAGCGTGCGCTCGGTGACCGTCCCGCTGCGAAAGTTGATGCGGGTCATGGATAAAGTCGCGCACGGCGAGGGAGCGCGAGCCGACGTGAAGGGCGCCGACGAGATCGGCGCCCTGGCCCGCTATTTCAACGCCATGGTCGACAAGATCGAGCGCAGCAACGCCGAGTTGCGCGCCGTCGAGCGCGACCGCGCGCAAGCGGCCCTGCAGGAGAGCGAGACGCGCTACAGCCGCCTGTTCCTGGCAAGCCCCATCCCGAGCTACGTCTTCGACCTCGAGACGCTGCGCATCCTGGCGGTGAACGACGCGGCCGTCGGCCAGTTCGGCTACAGCCGCGAGGAGCTCATCGGCATGACCGCTGATCAGCTGCGGCCCGCCGAGGACGTGCCGCGCTTCCTCGAGCGCCGGTGGCAGGTGCCCGCCGATGGCATCAGCCAGGTGGGGCTGCTGCGGCATGTGCACAAATCCGGCCGGGAAATCCTGTGCGACGTGACCGTGCACCACATGCAGCTCGAGGGTCGGACCGCGTCCATGGCCATGGCTCTGGACGTTACCGAACGCGAACGCATGACCCGCCGCCTGCGCGACAGCGAACAGCGCTTCCGCCAGCTGACCGAGAACCTCGAGGGGGTGTTCTGGCTCACCGATCTGCAGAAAAACGCCATGCTCTACGTCAGTCCCGCGTATGAAGCCATCTGGGGCCGCCGCTGCGAGGATCTGTATGCATCGCCCCTTTCGTGGCTGGACGCCGTCCACCCCGATGACCGCGAGCGCGTGCTGCAAGCCGCCATGACCCGGCAGGTGAGCGGCGAATACGACGAGCAGTACCGCATCGTCAGGCCGGACGGCGCCATGCGCTGGATCCGGGACCGCGCCTTCCCGATCGCCGACGACGACGGGCGGACGTACCGCATCGCCGGCGTGGCCCAGGACATCACGGAGAGCAAGCAGTACGAGCAGGAGCGCTCCAACCGCCAGGCGCTGGAGACGCTCATCCTCGCGCTGTCATCCGACCTGCTCGGCGCCGCGCCCGAGGCCATCGACGATATCCTGCAGCGCCTGCTGCGTGAGGTGGCCGTTTTCATGGACGCGGACAGGAGCTTCATCAACCTGATGGAGGCGAACGGGGAATACGTCGCGCTCTCGTACGAGTGGTGCGCCCCGGGTATCCCCTCAAAGCGCGTCCAGTGCGGGCGCTTCGCCATCCGGCACGCCAAGACCTCGTGGGCAGAGCTGGCCGCAGGCAGGCTGGTGACTCACACCACCCGCCTGCTCGGCCCCGAGTTCGCGCGCCTGCGCGCCATGCTGGAAGCCTCGGGCGTGCGCTCCAGCGTGAGCGCGCCGCTGGTGTTCCAGGGGCAGCTGATCGGCGCATTCGGCTTCGAGTCCGTGCGCGGCGAAACGGCCTGGCCCGCGGAACTGCTGCCGCTGGTGCGGGTGCTGGCCGACATCATCGCCAACACGCTGCACCGGCGCGACGCCATGCTGGAAATCCGCCACCTCAACGAGGACCTCGACCGTCGGGTGCGGGAACGCACGCACCAGCTCGAGGCGGCCAACAGCGATCTCGAGGCTTTTTCCTATTCT
>DATNCF010000391.1:0-5775 GCA_035571675.1 Burkholderiales bacterium
CATGGACCTGGACGGCGTGCGGGCCCTGTTCGAGTCCATTCCCTGGGTGCGGCACGCCGAAGTGCGCAGGCTGTGGCCCGACCGCCTGGAAGTGCGCCTGGAAGAGCAGGTGGCGCTGGCGCGCTGGGGCCAGCCCGAGGACGGGCGCCTGGTGAACGTGCACGGCGAAGTGTTCAACGGCACCACCGAGGCCACGCTGCCGCTGTTCGCGGGTCCCAGCGGCACGGCGCTGGAAGTGGCCCAGCATTACGACGCTTTTCGCAGCGCGCTCGCGCCCCTTGAGCTTGCGCCCGTGGCCGTGGTGCTGTCGCCGCGCTTCAGTTGGCAGGTGCGCCTGTCCAACGGCCTCACCCTGCAGCTCGGCCGCGACGCCGACCGCGGCGGCAGCGGCATGAGCGAGCGCCTGGCGCGCTTCGTGGGCATTTATCCCGGCACGGTGGCACCCATGGCTCGGCGCGTGGACTATGCCGACCTGCGCTACGGCAACGGCTTCGCGCTGCACGTGCCCGGCGTGGACAGGGCGAGCGGCGTCAAGGCGGCATCCAAGCCGGCGTCCAAGGCTGGCCGGCATGGCGGGACAACGAGGACGGCGCAGGGCGCGGGCGGCGCGGCCAAGGGGAAAACCAAGGCGGAGACGCCGGCGGCCAGGGGGAGCGCGGGGAGAACCGCAGCCGGAGACGCGGGCGGCGGAACAAGGGACGGAATCAGGGACGGAACGCAGGCATGAAGGACAACAAGAATCTCATCGTCGGGCTGGACATCGGCACCTCCAAGGTGGTGGCGGTGGTGGCCGAGCTCGCGCCCGACGGACGGATCGAAATCACGGGCATGGGCAGCCACGAGTCGCGCGGCCTGAAAAAGGGCGTGGTGGTGAACATCGAGGCCACGGTCAACGCCATCCAGCGCGCGCTGGAAGAGGCCGAGCTCATGGCCGACTGCAAGATACTGACCGTGTTCACCGGCATCGCCGGCAGCCACATCCGCAGCTTCAACTCCACCGGCATGGTGGCGGTGAAGGACAAGGAAGTCACGCCGCTCGACGTGGACCGCGCCATCGAGACCGCGCGCGCCATGCCCATCCCCACCGACCAGCAGGTGCTGCACATCCTCACCCAGGAGTTCATCGTCGACGGCCAGGACGGGGTGAAGGAGCCCATCGGCATGTCCGGCATCCGCCTGGAAGTGAAGGTGCACATCGTCACCGGCGCGGTGTCGGCGGCGCAGAACATCGTGAAGTGCGTGCGCCGCTGCGGCCTGGAAGTGAACGACCTCATCCTGCAGCCGCTGGCGTCGTCCCTGGCCGTGCTCACCGACGACGAGAAGGAGCTGGGCGTGTGCCTGGTGGACATCGGCGGCGGCACCACCGACATCGCCGTGTTCCGCGAAGGCGCCATCCGCCACACCGCCGTGGTGCCCATCGCCGGGGACCAGATCACCAACGACATCGCCATGGCGCTGCGCACTCCCACGGCCGAGGCCGAGGAGCTGAAGCTGCGCCACGGCTGCGCCCTGCGCCAACTCGCCGACCCGGCGCAAATGATCGAAGTGCCCGGCGTAGGCGACCGCGCACCGCGTTTGCTGTCAAGGCAAACCCTGGCCGAAGTCATCGAGCCGCGCGTGGAAGAGCTTTACTCCATGGTGCAGAAGGTGCTGAAGGACTCGGGCTACGAAGAACTGCTGTCCTCCGGGATCGTGCTCACCGGCGGATCGTCGGTGATGCAGGGCATGGTCGATCTGGGCGAAGAAATCTTCCACATGCCCGTGCGCCTGGGCGTGCCGAGGTATGCGGGCGGACTGTCGGATGTGGTGCGCAATCCGCGCTACGCAACCGTCGTGGGCCTGCTCTTGGAGGGCATGGCCCAAACGCAACGAGGAATGATCGCCAGGCAAGGCTGGTCATTCAAACAGGTCATGAGCCGGATGCGTGAATGGCTGCAGCGGAACTTTTAGTGAGGGCCGCAAGGGAGCAGGTTTTTTATCACCCCTTCCCCACCGGGGAAGGGGCAGGGGGATGGGGAGTACGTGAAAGCAGCAGTTGCATTAAGTAAAGCTTTATTTGGAAAATTTTTGTTTGGTTGTCTGGTCACGGTCGGCGGTCGGTCGTTTTTATAAATAAATCATTTGTTGGAGGCACATAACATGTTTGAACTCGTTGAACCCAGCGGCAACGGCACGGTGATCAAGGTCATCGGTGTGGGCGGCGCCGGCGGCAATGCCGTCGATCACATGATCAAGAACGGCGTGCAGGGCGTGGAATTCGTCATCGCCAACACCGACGCGCAGGCGCTGGCGCGCAGCGAATCGCGCAGCCAGATCCAGCTCGGCTCGTCGGGCCTGGGCGCGGGGGCCAAGCCCGAAGCCGGGCGCGCGGCGGCCATGGAAGCGCGCGACCAGATCGCCGAGGCGCTGCGCGGCGCGCACATGGCCTTCATCACAGCCGGCATGGGCGGGGGCACCGGAACGGGCGCCGCGCCCGTGGTGGCCGAGGTGGCCAAGGACATGGGCATTCTCACCGTGGCGGTGGTGACCAAGCCGTTCTCGTTCGAAGGCGCCAAGCGCATGCAGTCGGCCGAGACCGGCATCGCCGAGCTGGCCGAGCACGTCGACTCGGTCATCGTCATCCTCAACGAGAAGCTCGAGGAAGTGCTCGGCGACGACGTGTCCATGGAAGAGGCCTTCGCCTCGGCCGACAACGTGCTGAAGAACGCCGTGGCCGGCATTTCCGAAATCATCAACGTGCCCGGCCTGATCAACGTCGACTTCCAGGACGTGCGCACGGTGATGAGCGAGCAGGGCATGGCCATGATGGGCTCGGCCTCGGCGAGCGGCATCGACCGCGCCCGCATCGCCGCCGAAGAGGCGGTGGCGAGCCCGCTGCTGGAAGGCGTCAACCTGTCCGGCGCGCGCGGCGTGGTGGTGAACATCACCGCCAACAAGTCCAGCCTCAAGCTGCGCGAGACCAAGGAAGTGATGAACACCATCCGCTCTTTCGCGGCGGACGACGCCACCATCATTTTCGGCGCGGTCTACGACGAGGACATGGGCGACGAGCTGCGGGTGACCGTGGTCGCGACGGGCCTCGGGCAGCCGGCCGTGGCGCAGGCCGCCAAGCCGCAACTGGTGGTGACCCCGATGGCCGCCCAGCGGACCGGCACCGACAACCTGGCCATCATGGGCGGGGACTTCGGCGCGGCCCAGGAAGGCATGCCGACGGGGGTGATACGCTCCAACCGCCGCTCGGCCATCGAAGCGCTGCAGGCGAGCGGGGTGGACAAGTACGACATACCGGCATTTTTGCGCAAGCAAGCCGATTGACTGGCGTCTGATGTACCAATGCCATGACAGGGGCCTGACCAGCCCCGAAAAGCGGAGTCAAATGCCTCCTGATTCCGCTGTCATGGCTTGGTCATCGATGATAGAATGGTGCGCTGCAACGAAGCAATATAACGAGCCTTAAAAGCACTACATGCGAGCGGCGGCGTGCATGCCCAAATGCTCCGTGGCGGCGTTGTCGTATAGCTGCCGGATTCGATCTCGAACATTCGGCTGGGAGAAAATTTAAACATCGTGCTTCGCCAACGTACTCTTAAATCCGTGATTCGCGCTACCGGCGTGGGCCTGCACACGGGCGAAAAGGTCGCCATGGCCTTGCGTCCCGCGCAGCCCGGCACAGGCATTGTGTTTCGCCGCACGGATCTGCCCGAGCCGGTGGATATTCCCGCCTCTGCGCTGGCGGTGACCGAGACGCGGCTGTGCAGCGGCCTGGAGAAAAACGGCGTCAAGGTGGCCACCGTGGAGCACCTCATGTCGGCCTTTGCCGGTCTGGGCGTGGACAACGCCTACATTGACCTCAACGGGCCCGAAGTGCCCATCATGGACGGCAGCGCCGGACCCTTCGTGTTCCTTATCCAGTCCGCCGGCCTCGAAGAGCAGAACGCGCCCAAGCGCTATTTCCGCATCAAAAAGAGCGTGGAAGTGCGCGACGGCGACAAGTGGGCGCGCTTCGACCCGCATGACGGCCTGCGCATTTCGTTTTCCATCGTGTTCGACCACCCGGTGTTCGACAAGTCGGCGCAGTCGTCCACCATCGATTTCGCCGACACCTCCTACGTGAAGGAAGTGGCGCGCGCGCGCACCTTCGGCTTCATGCAGGACGTGGAGGCCCTGCGCGCCAGCGGCCTCGCCTTGGGGGGCAGCCTGGACAACGCCATTGTCATGGACGAGTTCCGGGTGCTGAACGCCGAGGGCCTGCGCTACAGCGACGAGTTCGTGAAGCACAAGATGCTGGACGCCATCGGCGACCTTTACCTGGTGGGGTCGCCCCTGATTGGCGCCTATACGGCGCACAAATCCGGTCACGCGCTGAACAACGCGCTGCTGCGCAAGACCCTGCAGGAAGCCGGCGCCGCCGACTACGTGACCTTCGAGCGCGAAGAAGAAGCCCCGCCCGCGCTGCTGCGCCTGCTCAGCCAGGCCGCCTAACCCCCCTCGGCAGTGGTTAAACCGCTACCTCTGTAGCGGAATAGTTCTCAAAAGACCGTCGGAAATCTTGCCAGGTTGGCAAAGTCAGCGCTTGCCAACATGACGCCGGGATAGCGCGATCACAGCAGTTTTCAGTTCAGAATCAGGTAGTTGAGAAGCCAATTCAGCCAGTTTTTCCCCCGCCCGAGGACTCAAATCCCGGCGTCGAGGGGTGTAGCCGAAGCTCGACTTTGGTTGCACCCTTACTTCCATTGAGGTAACCTGCCCCAGCCGTTTTGCCAGCGTTGCCTCCAGGGTAGGCAACAACAGCCGAAGCTTGGCAGCCACCGCGCTGTTTTCGGCGAAGATAACGACTTTTCCCTGCGAAATATTGGCGATGCTGCACGATCGCCGCAGGTTGTCCGGCAAAAGCGGTTCAAAGGCGGACCGGAATGCGATCACGCGCTGGGCGTGCGGCATCAGGGCGTTGAGCCCCGCTTCCAGAAACGTGTCCAGTTTTTTGGCTTGCATGGTTCGACCGTTGCAGGAGTTGGCATGCATATTATCCTGGTATCCAACCGCCTTTCCACGGCCCGCACCGTCACGGTATCCCTCCGTCATGTGTTCGCGGCGAGCGGCGCCATGGCGGTGCTGGTGGTTGCCCTGGCCTGCGGCCTGTTCTACGCCGCCATCAGCCATTCGGGAAGCTTCAGGCTGCCGGTGGTGCAGTCGCTGGTCATGGCGGCCCAGGAGCAGCAGGCCCAGAAAAGCGAAACATTCCTGCGGCAGAATCTCAACGCCATGGCGGTGAAGCTGGGCGAGATGCAGGCCCAGCTCATGCGGCTGGATGCGCTTGGGGAGCGCCTGGTGTCCATGTCCGGCATGAAGCTGCCCGAATTCCGCTTCAGCGAAGTGCCCGGCCGCGGCGGCGCGCTGCCCTCGGGCGTGGCCTCCAAGCCCCTGTCCATGGACGACCTGAACAGCCAGCTCGACAGCCTGTCGCGGCGCATGGAAAGCCGCAACGACACCCTGAGCATTCTGGAATCGCAGCTGTTCGACGCCAAGGTGAAGAGCAAGCTCATGCCCACCATCACCCCGGTGGAGGCGGCGTGGAACGCCTCCAGCTTCGGCTGGCGCATCGACCCCATCACCGGCATGCAGGCCATGCACGAAGGCGTGGACTTCATCGCGGAGGTCGGCACCCCCATCTTCGCCGCCGCCAGCGGCATTGTCACCTTCGCCGGCTGGCACCACCAGTACGGCAACGTGGTCGAGATCGACCACGGCAACGACTTCATGACCCGCTACGCGCAT
>DATNCF010000392.1:0-2146 GCA_035571675.1 Burkholderiales bacterium
CTACACCCTCACCTACCGCGCCCATCACTCCACGCCCTACCTGAACCTGGAGTTTTTCCGCGCCCTGGGCCGGACCATGCCAGAGAACGTGCTGCTGGTGGTGGCCGAGCTGGACGGCAAGCCCGTCGCCGGGGCGCTGAACCTGTTTTCCCCATCCAGCCTGTTCGGCCGTTACTGGGGCGCGCTCGGCCATATCCCGCTGCTGCACTTCGAGGTCTGCTACTACCAGACGCTGGAGTTCTGCATCGAGCGGCGCATCGCGGTGTTCGAGGGCGGCGCCCAGGGCGAGCACAAGCTGGCACGGGGCTTCCTGCCCACCCCGACCGTCTCCGCGCACTGGCTGCGAGAACCGGCCTTCGCTGACGCGGTGGAGCTCTTTCTGGCCCGCGAGGCCTCGGGCATGGAACAATACCTGGACGAACTGAACGACCGTGCCCCCTTTCGCGTCACTGAGCGCCAAAGCCCCCCTGAGGAGTGAAAAATATTACAATCACGGGCTGTGAGATTCTCCTCCGGGCGCCCCGCGCCGCGGCCCTGACGGTATTGACTGCGGTGTAACTGACTGCGGCCGGCCATGGAATAGTCTGGCCGGATCGCGGACCGAATCGCGATGCTTGAAACACTCGGTGTGGCATGCAGCCGCGGCGACCGAACCCTTTTCAGCCAGCTCGATCTATCCCTCGGGGGCGGACGGCTGTTGCGCGTCATGGGGGCGAACGGTTCGGGCAAGACCAGCCTGCTGCGCATCCTGTGCGGACTGCGCGCCCCGAACGCCGGAGAGGTGCGCTGGCGGGGCGCACCCATCGCCTCCTCGGAGGCGCGCGAGGGATTTCACCGCGAACTGCTTTACATCGGGCATCTCAACGGACTCAAGGATGAATTCAGCGCAATGGAGAACCTGGCCGCGTCCGCCGTGCTGGCGGGCATGGCGAGCGACCCCATGCCGTTGCGCCGCGCCCTGGAGCGCATGGAACTGGCGCACATCGCCGGCCTGCCGGCGCGCCACCTGTCGCAGGGCCAGAAACGCCGCGTGGCGCTGGCCCGACTGCTGCTTGCCGCAGACCGGCCGCTGTGGATACTTGACGAGCCGTTCAACGCCCTGGACGCCAAGGCCGTGGCCTTGGTCGAGCAGGTGCTCGCGGCGCATGCGGCCGCGGGCGGCGCGGTGGTGTTCACCACCCACTTCGAGCCGGCCATCCCTGCTGCGCGCATCGACCGGCTCGACCTCGATCGCATGCAAGACGGCCAGCCGTGCTGAGCCTCTTCGCCGGCGTGCTTGCCCGCGACCTGCGCCTGGCCCTGCGCAGGCGCGGGGACGTGCTCAACACCCTGGCCTTCTTCGTCATGGTGACCAGCCTGTTCCCGCTGGGCGTGGGCGCGGACTCGAAGCTGCTGGCCGCCATCGCGCCGGGCATCCTGTGGGTGGCGGCGCTGCTTGCCGCCATGCTGTCGTTCGCTCGCCTGTTCGACTCGGACTACGCCGACGGCACGCTGGAGCAGATGGCGCTCGCCGCCGAGCCGCTGGCTCTGATCGTGCTCGCCAAGGCAGCGGCGCACTGGGTCACCACCGGGCTGCTCTTGTCTCTTCTCGCGCCGGTGATGGGGCTGCAGTTCGGCCTGACGGGCGCGCTCACCGGCACGCTGTGCCTGTCGCTGCTGCTGGGCACGCCGCTGCTCAGCCTGCTGGGCGCCGTGGCCGCGGCGCTCACCCTGGGCCTGCGCGGCGCGGGCGTGCTGTCGGCGCTGCTGCTCATGCCGCTGTTCGTGCCGGTGCTGATTTTCGGCTCGGGCGCGGTGGCCGCGGCGGACTCGGGCACGGGCGCGCAGTCGCACCTGCTGCTGCTGGGCGGCCTGCTCATGCTGGCGCTGCCGCTCGCGCCCCTGGCGGCCTCGGCGGCGCTGCGCCTGGCGGTGGATTCAGCCTGATGGAAGCGGGCCTGACGGACGGAATGGCATGACTCCCGTGGCCTCCATGCAACCCGCCCCGGCAGGCGCCGCGCGCGCGCGCTGGCTGTGGTTCGCCTCGCCCGCCACCTTTTATCCCCTGGCCGGCAAACTTCAGCCGGTGTTCGCGGTGCTCGCGCTGCTGCTGTGCGCGGCCGGGCTGTACGTGGGCTTTTTCGCCGCGCCCACCGACGCCACGCAA
>DATNCF010000393.1:0-3343 GCA_035571675.1 Burkholderiales bacterium
CCCAAGCCTGAGGATTTCGTTTCCAGCCGGTACCACGGCATGTCGCCCTTCACCGGCACGTCGCTCGACATGGCCCTGCGCAACATGGGCATCAAGACCGTCATCGCCACCGGCGTGTCGCTCAACGTGGGCATATTCGCCATGGTGTGCGAGGCCGTGGGCCTCGGCTACAACGCGGTGATCGCGCGCGACTGCGTGGCGGGGCTGCCGCCGGATTATGCGGAGGCGGTGTTGAAGCACAGCCTGCCGGTGCTGGGGGCGGTGGTCCCGAGTTCCGAGATCATGGCGGCGTGGAAATAGTAAAAGATTCCGTCAATGCTCCCGTGCACGTGATTGTCGGTGAGCGTGGAGCGCAAACTTGATGATCAGCGCAGCTCATAGACTAGTCGACGGCCTCGACGACGGTTGCAATTCCCATTCCCACGCCGATGCACATGGTCGCCAAGCCATATCTCACATTGCCGCGGCGTCGCATTTCATGGCCGAGTGCCGCGAGCAGACGAATACCACTAGCCCCAAGCGGGTGGCCAAGGGCAATGGAACCACCGTTCACGTTGACGATCCTGGGATCCAAACCGAGCTCCCGCACGGTCACAATGGACTGGGAGGCGAATGCCTCGTTGATCTCGGCGAGACCAACGTCTCTTACGCCCAGGCCGGCGCGTTTCAATGCCTTATGGCTGGCGGGAATGGTGCCGATTCCCATCAGCTGCGGAGTCACCCCCGCCACCGCAATTGACACGATACGCAACAGCGGTTTGAGGCTGAGCGCCCGAGCCCTTTCCTCGCTGACCAGGAGTGCTGCGGACGCCCCATCATTGGTTGGACAGGAGTTTCCGGCGGTGATGTTGATTTCTTTCCCTCCGTAGCTTACGACGCCTTTGAGGGGCGCCAGGCTGGCGAGCTTTTCCGGGGTCGACACCCGAATGCACTCATCTCGATCGAAGCGCATTGCCGGACCTTGTTTAAAGGGGTCCACTTTTCCTTCCGCGTCGAATACCGGCTCTTTTATGTCCAGCGGAATGACCTGTGTATCGTATCGACCGGCGCGGTACGCTTGGTCCGCCTTGGAATGGCTTTCAAGCGCGAAAGCGTCCATTTCCGCGCGGCTCAGGTTGTAGGTTTCCGCAACGTTTTGCGCCGTCTGCGGCATGGGTGGATAGGCTGGCGAATCGGATAGATAGCGGGGAAAAGGGACCGAGAAAAGCTCCGAATGGTTGGGAGCGGGCCGCTTCTGCGCCTCTGACAGCGCGTTGACCCGCTCGTGCAGTCGAGTGACTGGATTGTCGGCCCCGGCCGCCCTCACGATGGCGGTACCCATGCGCTCCACACCGCCCGCAAGCGCCACTTCGCCGGCACCTGTCATGACAGCGCGAGCGGCCATGTGCAAAGCCTGCATGCTCGATCCGCACTGCCGGTTTACCGTCACGGACGAGACCTCGGGCGGCAGGCCGGCGATTCGAGAGATCGTGTTTGACAGCAGACCGGACAATTCGCCGCCGCCGGCGACATTTCCGACCGCGAAGTCCTCGATCTCGTATGGGTCAATGGATGGGTTGCGCGCCAGCAGAGCCTGCACGACGCGGGCAGCCACTTCGTCCATGCGCGTCGAGGCCAGTTTCCCCTTCCCTCCTCGAGCGAACGGAGAGCGAGCGGCGTCAACGAGGTATACCCTTTTCATACGATGTCCTTGCGTGGAAAGATGGCGGCAACCAACGATTCGATGTTTCAAAAACTATAACAGGTTGCCGCGCGAATTGAAGTGTACCGCGGCCCGGGACCAGTGGAGCGCTTGATACCCAGGCCCCACCCTAAGTCTCAAGGCGTCGTCACTATCCCGACGCCAAATCCATATGAGGTACTGGCTCCAAAAAACGGTGGACATTGATTATCCCATACGCAATTGATTCGGAGGTCACCATGCCCGCTGCACAGTCCGATAAAGCCGACGCGCTACGCGGCGCAGGGCGAGGAATGGAACGAGCCGGATGCGCCCCAGTGACTATTTCAAGGAGCACTGCTTTGTCGCTCCGTTCCCGGAGGAGAACATCGACCGCGTCATTGAGGCGGTTGGCGCGAAGCCCATCGTATTCGGCTCGGACTTCCCGCATGGCGAAGGCCTGCCCGAGCCGCAACTCTACCTGGGGCAGTTGAAGAAGCTGAATGACGAGGACACCAGGGCGATCATGCGCGGGAACCTCGCTCGCTTCCTTGACCTCCCCGCATAGGCCAGCAGCGCCAGGCCGATGAGCTAGGAGGCGAGCGGTGCGCCCAGGAACGCGGCGAGACGGGCGCAATGCCCGCGCAGTTCCGGCACGGCGATGGCCTCCCAAAACTGCGCTTTGAGCATGGGCCCCACGTAGTACAGGCCGGGCAAGGGTCGGCCATCCGCGCCCAGCGGCCGATACTGTCCGTCCACGTCGATGCCTAGCCCGTGGGTATCGCGCCGCACCATGCCGTCGTCCCGCAACTGCCGCAACAGGGGCGAGGTGGCGCGGTTCAGGTCGTAGTCGGGTCCGGTGCAGTTGACCACCGCGGCGACATGCAGGGGCTTCACCGCGCCGCGAGCGCGCTGCCGCACTGCCAGTACCACTTCACCGCCGCGCCGCTCACAATTGAACACGCGCCCGGCGATCACCTCGACCTGCCCGCTTTGCAGCATCTGCGCCAGGCGCCGGTGCGCCGCAGGCGCCAGGCGATGGCGGTGGATGTCCCAGTAGGGCTGGACGTGCGCCAGGAAGCGGCCGCGTTCCGCCGCCGGCAGGCGCGCCCACAGGCCCGGCAATTGCGGACGCAGTTCATTGATGACGTCCCGCCAGTCGCCTCCGGCCTGCATGCGCCTTGCCGCTTCGGCGCGCAATGCGCGCAGGAAGGTCCGAGCCGTCGGATTCAGCGTCTGCAGGTAGAGCGAGAAGTCCGCCGAAGCCACGGGCGGCTTGGGCGTGAAGCGGTGGCCGTGGGTGAGCAGGCCGCGGCGCGAAATCATGAACACTTTGCGCGTATCGCTCCCGGCAGTGAGGCGAAACAGCGCGTCCACGGCGGTGTGTCCGGTGCCCAGCAGCGCGACCGGCATGCCGGGGTCGATGCGGTCAAGCGCGGCCAGGTCCCAGGGGTTGCCCACATAGGCGCCGCATGCGAGCAGGCTCTCGGCCGGGTGGGGCACGCGCGGCTGCGAGTGGCCCAGGGCCAGTACCACCTGGTCGGCAGGCAGCGTGGCGCCGTCGGCAAGTCCAAGCTCGTAGCCACGGGCAGCCGGGCGCAGCGAGAACACTTCGCCGTGAATACGCTCGAGCGTCGAGGAACTGCCGCGCGCCGCCTGGTCCAGGGTATCCCTGAGGTAGTC
>DATNCF010000394.1:0-2287 GCA_035571675.1 Burkholderiales bacterium
CGCGCCACGGGGTTGCGCTGCATGGAGCCGTTGAAAATCACGTCCTGCATGGAATCGCCGCGCAGCGCCGAGGCGCGCGACTCGCCCAGCACCCAGCGCACAGCGTCGATGATATTGGACTTGCCGCAGCCGTTCGGTCCCACCACGCCCACCAGGGCGCCGGGAACATTGACGTGCGTGGGATCGACGAAGGTCTTGAATCCGGCCAGCTTGATCTGAGTGAGGCGCACAGCTCTTTTCTGGAATATTTTTGGTCGGGTGGGGAACGCCGCGCGCGGCACATCGGCAATCCGATGCGCGATGCGCCGATGCGATTTGTGCGGCGCATCGGGGGCGTCAGCGCGTCTATAATACCATCCTCGTTTCGCGCGCCGCCCGCGAAAAATTGGGGGGAATCTCATTCCAGCGCCAGGCGCCCAAGGCTTTGTCATGCCCAGCAAACCACAGAAAAAACTGCCCACTTTCCCCAATCCCAGTCCGCGGCGCGACTTCCTGATCCGCATGCAGATTCCGGAATTCACCTGCCTGTGCCCCATGACCGGCCAGCCGGACTTCGCCACGCTGTACCTGGACTACGTGCCCGACCGCAGGTGCGTGGAACTGAAGGGCCTGAAGCTCTACATCTGGTCGTTCCGCGACGAAGGCGCCTTCCACGAAGCCGTGACCAACCGCATACTGGACGACATCGTGGCGGCCATCGCGCCGCGCTTCGCGCGGCTCACCGCGCGCTTTTACGTGCGCGGCGGCATTTTCACCAGCGTGGTGGCCGAGCACCGCAAGCGCGGCTGGAAGGCCGTGCCGCTGATCGAACTGCCCCTGGAACCCCTGGGTGGAAGCACCGCGGGCGGAACAGCGGGTTGACCGAGTCCAACATGAATCCCGATCTTTCCCGGCTGCAGCCCTACCCCTTCGAAAAACTCAAGGCACTGTTCCAGGGCGTGACGCCCGACGCGCGCTACAAGCCTATCGCCCTGCAGATCGGTGAGCCCAAGCACAAGACGCCCGAGTTCATCGTGCGCGCCGTGGCGGACAACCTGTCCGGGCTGGCCGCCTATCCGGCCACGGCCGGCGTCCCGGAACTGCGCCGCGCCATCGCCGGCTGGATGCAGCGCCGTTACAAGCTGCCCGCGGTGGACGCCGATACCCAGGTGCTCCCGGTCAACGGCTCGCGCGAAGCGCTGTTCGCACTCGCCCAGACCGTGGTGGACCGCACGCGCAACGCCGGCGCCGCGCCCGTGGTGGTGTGCCCCAATCCCTTCTATCAAATCTACGAAGGCGCGGCCATCCTGGCGGGCGGCGAGGCCTATTACGTCAACACGCCGGCCGCGAACGGCTTCGCGGCCGACTACGGGCAAGTCCCCGAAACGGTGTGGAAACGCACCCAGTTGCTGTATGTGTGCTCGCCTGGCAATCCCACCGGCAAGGTCATGCGGATCGCCGAGTGGAAAAATCTGTTCGAGCTGTCCGACCGGTACGACTTCGTCATCGCCTCCGACGAGTGCTATTCGGAACTGTACTTCGACGAGGGCCGGCCGCCCATGGGCGCCCTGCAGGCCGCCCATGAACTGGGCCGCGGCGACTTCCACCGCATCATGATGTTCTCCAGCCTGTCCAAGCGCTCCAATGTGCCGGGCATGCGCTCGGGGTTCGTGGCGGGGGATGCCGAACTCATCAAGGCGTTCCTGCTGTACCGCACCTACCACGGCAGCGCCATGGCGCCGGCTGTGCAGTCGGCCAGCATCGCCGCCTGGCAGGACGAGGCGCACGTGGTGGAAAACCGTCGCCTGTATGTGGAAAAGTACCGCGCCGTGCTGCCCATCGTTTCCAAGGCCCTGAAAACGGCCATGCCCGAAGGCGGTTTTTACCTGTGGGCGCAGACCCCCGGCAGCGACACGGACTTCGCCCGCGGCCTGCTCGGCGCCTATAATGTCACCGTTTTGCCGGGCAGTTTCCTCGCGCGCGAGGCCCACGGCGTGAACCCCGGCGCGGGGTTTGTGCGCATCGCGCTGGTCGCGGGTCTGGCGGAATGCGTGGAAGCGGCCGAACGCATGGTCCGCTACGCGGCCGGACGCTAGGCGAACGGATTGGCGCAAATCTCAACACACTGGAACATCATGTCCGACCTGAAAAAGACCATCGAAGACGCCTGGGAGAACCGCAACGCCGTGAGTTCTTCGTCCGCGCCCGCCGGAGCGCGCGAGGCGGTGGAAAGCGTGATGGCCCAGCTCGACGCCGGCACGCTGCGCTCGGCGCAGAAGGTGAACGGCGAGTGGAAGACCAACGAATG
>DATNCF010000395.1:0-7698 GCA_035571675.1 Burkholderiales bacterium
GACGTGCTGGAAGCCGACCCGTCGCTGGTGTTCAGCGCCGACCCCGAGCATTTGTGGAGCCAGCTCTCGAACCAGGCGCGCGGCACCATGGCGCTGGCCGCCTGGGGAGCGTCAGACTAAATCTCGATCTGCGTGCCCAGCTCGATCACGCGGTTGCTGGGTATATGAAAGTAATCCACCACGCTGCTGGCATTGCGCGCGATGGCCGCGAACATGCGCTCGCGCCACTGCGCCATGCCCTCGCCGGGCACCGAGATGATGGTCTCGCGGTTGAGGAAGAACGAGGTTTCCATCATGTCGAAGCGCAGGCCGTGGTCCTTGCAGAGGTCCAGGGCCTTGGGCACGTCGGTGACGTTCTTGAAGCCGTAGCGGATCAGCACGCTCCAGCAGCCGTTGCCCAGTGACTTGACCGCCAGGCGGTTTTCGAACGGCTCGTACGGCACCTCGGTGATCTCGACGTGCAGGAACACCACGCGCTGGTGCAGCACCTTGTTGTGCGACAGGTTGTGCAGCAGCGCGTGCGGCACGGCCTTGAGGTTTGCCACCATGAACACGGCGGTGCCCTCGACACGGTGCAGGGGATGGTCGAACAGCGACTGGAGGAAGGTGTCGAGTGGGATGGCCTGCGTCTTCAGGCGTTCCATCACCATCTCGCGGCCGCGCCGCCAGGTGGTCATGATGAGCAGCATGACCGCGCCCAGCGACAGCGGGAACCAGCCGCCCTGCAGCACCTTCAGCATGGCCGAGCTGAAGAACGCCAGGTCGATGACCAGGAAGAAGCCGGTGGCCGCTATGCACAGCGCCAGGTTGTAGCCCCAGCCGAAGCGGATGACGAAGAACGTGAGTAGGGTGGTCACCACCATGGTGCCGGTGACGGCCACGCCGTAGGCCGACGCCAGGTTGCCCGACGAGCCGAAGCCCAGCACGGCACCGATGACCATGACCAGCAGCACCAGGTTGACCGCGGGAAGATAGATCTGGCCGAAGCTCTTGGCCGAGGTCTGCTGCACCGTCATGCGCGGCAGGTAGCCGAGCTGGATGGCCTGGCGCGTCAGCGAATACGTGCCGGTGATGGTGGCCTGCGAGGCGATCACCGTGGCCGCGGTGGCCAGGCCCACCATGGGATACAGCGCCCAGTCCGGGAACAGCAGGTAGAAGGGATTGTGGGCCGCCTCGGGGTTGGAAATCAGCAACGCCCCCTGCCCCAGGTAGTTGAGCGCCAGCGACGGGTACACCATCGAGAACCAGCCGATGCGGATGGGCTGCTTGCCAAAGTGGCCCATGTCCTCGTACAGCGCCTCGGCGCCGGTGAAGGACAGCAGCACCGCCCCCAGCACCACGAATGAGGCGAAGCCGTGCTGCGTGGTGAACTGGATGGCGTGCAGCGGATTGAGCGCGTTCAGCACCACCGGGGCCTGGGTGATGCCGTGCACGCCCACCACGGCGAGGGCAACGAACCACACCACGCACACGGGGCCGAAGAACGTGCCCACCACCTCGGTGCCGTGGCGCTGCAGCGCGAACAGCGCCACCAGGATGCCCAGGGCAATGGGCAGCACGTAGGGTTTCAGGGCCGATGTGCCCACCTGCAGGCCTTCGACAGCCGACAGCACGGAAATGGCCGGGGTCAGCACGGCGTCGCCGTAAAACAGCGCCGCGCCGGCGAGGCCGCCGAATATGATGAGCTTGCGGCGGCGCGAGTTCGGCCCCACCGACGACTGCGCCAGCGCGATGAGGGCCATGATGCCGCCCTCGCCCTTGTTGTTGGCGCGCATGATCAGGACCACGTATTTCAACGTGACCACGATCATGATGGACCACAGGATGGCGGAAATGCCGCCCACCACGGTGTCTGCGGTCAAGGGGATGCCGTGTTCGGGATTGAACGTCTCCTTGACGGCATACAACGGGCTGGTGCCGATGTCGCCGTACACAACGCCTAGGGCAAGCAGGGTCAGCGCGGCTTTGGATTGCCGCTGCTGCGAGTCAGCGCTCAATATCGTGGCCTGTTGTCGCGAGGCCGAGATTTTATACCGCACCGCACAAAATGCAATGTGTCGATGGTATGGCTCAATGCATCCGAAAAGCCGCATGCCGCCGGCATACGGCGACATGCGGACCGGGGAGCGAGGCTCGCGCCGCGCGGGGACGGGCTCGGTGGGTCGAGCTACGCGGCCTGGGCGGACTTCTCGGCGCGCGCCGCGGCCTGCTTCTCGAAGCGGAAAATGCCGCCCCGGCAATCGACCTTGACCACGTCCTTGGCCGTGAACTTGCCCTCCAGTATCTGCTTGGCCAGCGGGTTCTCCACGGCCTGCTGGATGGCGCGCTTCAGCGGCCGCGCGCCGTACACCGGGTCGAAGCCGGCCTTGGCCAGCTCTGACAGCGCCTCGTCGGTAAACTCGAGCTTCATGTCCATCCTCGCCACGCGGGTCTCCAGGTAGCGCAACTGGATGCGCGCGATGTCGCGGATGTGCTTCTCGTCCAGCGCGTGGAAAACCACGATCTCGTCGATGCGGTTCACGAACTCGGGCCGGAACTGCGTCTTCACCTCGGCCATGACCGCGGTCTTGATGAGGCCCGGATCGTCGCCCTGCATCTGCTGGATGAGGTGCGAGCCCAGGTTGGAGGTCATGACGATCACGGTGTTCTTGAAGTCCACGGTGCGGCCCTGGCCGTCGGTCATGCGGCCGTCGTCCAGCACCTGCAAGAGCACGTTGAACACGTCCGGATGGGCTTTCTCGATCTCGTCCAGCAGGATCACGGCGTAGGGTTTCCTGCGCACCGCCTCGGTGAGATAGCCGCCTTCCTCATAGCCCACGTAGCCCGGGGGCGCGCCGATCAGCCGCGCCACGGAATGCTTCTCCATGAACTCGGACATGTCGATGCGGACGAGGTGGTCCTCGGAGTCGAACAGGAATCCGGCCAGCGCCTTGCACAGCTCGGTCTTCCCGACGCCCGTGGGCCCGAGGAACAGGAACGAGCCGTAGGGCTTGCTCTCGTCGGACAACCCGGCGCGCGAGCGGCGGATGGCGTCGGACACCAGGCGCACGGCCTCGTCCTGCCCGACCACGCGCTCGTGCAGCTTGTCTTCCATCCTGAGCAGCTTGTCGCGCTCGCCCTGCATCATTTTCGACACGGGAATGCCGGTGGCGCGCGACACCACCTCGGCGATTTCCTCGGCGCCGACTTCGGTGCGCAGCAGTTTGGGCCTGACGGCCGCTTTTTTCCCATCTTCGGCGTCGGCGCCTTTTTCCGCTTTCTTCAACTGCGCTTCGAGCTGCGGAAGGCGGCCGTACTGCAGCTCCGACATTTTCTGCCAGTCGCCCTTGCGCTTGGCGTTCTCCATGTCGAGCTTGACCTTCTCCAACTCTTCCTTGATGTGCTGGCTGCCCTGCACACTGGCCTTCTCGGCCTTCCACACTTCGTCCAGGTCGGCGTACTCGCGCTCGAGCTTCTTGATCTCGGCCTCGATCAGGCCGAGACGCTTCATGGAGGCCTCGTCCTTTTCCTTCTTCACCGCTTCGCGCTCGATCTTGAGCTGGATGATGCGGCGGTCGAGCCGGTCCATGGACTCGGGCTTGGAGTCGATTTCCATCTTGATGCGCGCCGCGGCCTCGTCGATGAGGTCGATGGCCTTGTCGGGCAGGAAGCGGTCGGTGATGTAGCGGTGCGACAGCTCGGCCGCGGCCACGATGGCCGGGTCGGTGATGTCGACGCCGTGGTGCACCTCGTACTTCTCCTGCAGGCCGCGCAGGATGGCGATGGTGGCCTCCACCGAGGGCTCGCCCACCAGCACCTTCTGGAAGCGGCGCTCGAGCGCGGCGTCCTTCTCGATGTACTTGCGGTATTCGTCCAGGGTGGTGGCGCCCACGCAATGCAGCTCGCCGCGCGCGAGCGCCGGCTTCAGCATGTTGCCGGCGTCCATGGCCCCTTCGGCCTTGCCGGCGCCCACCATGGTGTGCAGTTCGTCGATGAAGACAATGGTCTTGCCCTCGTCCTGGGCGAGCTCCTTCAGCACCGACTTCAGCCGCTCCTCGAACTCGCCGCGGTACTTGGCCCCGGCCAAGAGCGCCGCCATGTCGAGCGACAGCACGCGCTTGCCCTTGAGGGTTTCGGGCACCTCGTCGTTGACGATGCGCTGCGCCAGGCCTTCGACGATGGCGGTCTTGCCCACGCCCGGTTCGCCGATCAGCACCGGGTTGTTCTTGGTGCGGCGCTGCAGGATCTGGATGACGCGGCGGATTTCGTCGTCGCGGCCGATGACGGGGTCGAGCTTGCCGGAACGGGCGCGCTCGGTGAGGTCGAGGGTGTATTTCTTCAGCGCCTCGCGCTGGCCCTCGGCTTCGGCGCTGCCCACGGATTCGCCGCCGCGCACCGCCGCCACGGCCTGTTCCAGCGCCTTGCGGGTGCCGCCGGCTTCCTTGAGGAGGCGCCCGGCCTCGCCCTTGTCGTCGGCCAGCGCGAGCAGGAACATCTCCGAGGCGATGAACTGGTCGTCGCGCTTCTGGGCCTCGCGGTCGGTGAGGTTGAGCAGGTTGTTGAGATCGCGGCCGATCTGCACCGCGCCCCCATGGCCCTCCACCTTGGGCAGGCGCTCGATGGCCTTTTTGGCGGCCTCGCGCAGGCGCGGAACGTTGACCCCGGCGCGTCCCAGGAGCGACGTGGTCGCCCCCCCTTCCTGGTCGAGCAGCGCCGAGAGCAGGTGCACCGGCTCGATGAACTGGTGGTCGTGCCCGACGGCGATGCTTTGCGCATCGGCGAGCGCCTGCTGGAGCAGGGTGGTCAGTTTGTCAAAGCGCATGGGAAGTCCTCGTCCAATCCGGTCACTATAAGCTTTGCCCCGGGCCCGCGTTTGATCTGGCGCAGAAACCCGTGCTTGACCTAAATTGGGAGAAAAACCGGCTTTTCAAGCCGGTTGGAGCCCCAAAAACCCCGTTTATCGTGCGGAACGCGCCAGAGCTTTGGACGGCCGGGACCCGCTTTCCTTGGGCGCTGAGGGCGGGGCTTTGACTTCCGCCGGGGCTTTGGCTTCCCCGGGCACGGCCGGTTGGCCGCCCTCCCACAGTTCGGCCAGGACCTCGAGCACGGCCTTGAGCACCGGGCTATGCGCCTCCTTGGCGGGATAGACGAACCACAGCGTGGTCTTCAATCGGGCGGGCTGCCACACCAGCCAGCGGCCGGCGTGGGCGCCGGCCAGGGCCAGGTCCTCGCGCGCCAGCGACACCCCCACGCCCGATGAAACGAGGTTGGCGATCACTGACTCCTGATCGGCTTCCACGGCCCGCTGCGGCTCCAGGCCGCGCGACTCGAACGCTTCGGCAATCATGTGCCGGTGCGAGCTATTGGGGGGAGTCAGCACCCATGGCAGGGCCGCCATGTCGGGCCAATCGGCGGTTTCGATGCGCCCGGCCCATTCGCGCGGCACGATGACCCGGTAGGTCATGTCGGTGAGCCGCATGCCTTCCAGCGGCGCCTTGGGCGCCTCGCCGAAGTAGAAGCCGGCATCCAGCTCGCCGGCCAGGATTTGCTCGAGCACCTCGCCCGAGGACTCCTGGTGCAGCTCGACGTCGATCAGGGGGTGGCGCTCCATGAGCTGGGCAAGGAACTGGCCCACGCGCAGGTAACCCGGGTCGCTGACCGTGGCCAGGCGCACGCCACCCTGCAGCCGGCCGCGATAGGACTCGGCGGCCGCCCGCATCTGGCCGGCGGCGCGGATGATTTCCTCGGCGTAGGGCAGCAGCTTGCGCCCGGCTCCCGTGAGCGCCATGCCCGCGGGTGTGCGTTCGAATAGGTCGAGCTCCAGTTCCTCTTCGAGGGCGCGAATCTGGCCGCTCACCGCCGGCTGGGAGATGTGCAGACGGTCGGCGGCGCGGGTCAGATGGCCCAGTTCGGCCACCGCCAGGAAGGTCCTGAGCTGATAAATCTCCATGCCCGTCTCCTTACCCCGCCATTGTGCAAGTCATTTTATTGCATTGCAACATATACTTATTCCGTCATTGGAAAAACCGATGAGGGTCATCCAAAGATACGATTGGAATTCGTCTAAAAGCATCCTTATTATTCGAATTGTGCAAAGCAATAATCATTGCAGATGAAGCGGATAACGACAGGTTCTTGTTCCAGTATCCAAGTTGGGAAAAGCAGCAGCAGGATGCCGGAACGGCTTGAAAACGGACCTGAAGAACTCCATGTCTCAACTCAATGATAGCGTAGATTTGTTGCGACGCAGTAACAACGCGGTTACACTTAGTGAGGCCAACTGTGACATTTGCCGCAACCACGACTGAATATGAATTGGAAGTCCGCGAGTTGGCGCAAGTCGCCGGCCGCGAAGCCGAGCGCCGCCTGGCCCAGGCCAAGGCGTTGCGCAACGCCGGACTGGAGCAGTTGAAAAAGGCCCGCGAGCTGAAGCGCCAGTCCGATTACTACCAGCAACTGCTGCGCTTTAGCTGGTCGGGCTAACGATCAAAACGGGTTCCTGACCGCGAAGGGGTGGGCCGGGGTTGGCCAGTGGGTTCCTCCTCCTCCTCCCCCTTACCCGCCCGGGTTCACTCCTTCGCGCGATGGGAACCAAGCAACAGCGAGCTTTCCACAAGAAAGCGAGCTGAACCGAAGAGGCCTACCGGCCTCGGAAAGGAAGCACCATGAAGACGAGCACCAAATCGTGGACCGGATTCCTGTCCCACATTGAATCCTGGATCGAAGAGGCCCACCTCAAGGAAGCCGAGCGCAAACGCGCCGCGCCTTCGAACAGCGAACAAGCCGAGCGCAATTTCCAGCGCGACATGCGCGTGATGGAAAGCTGTCAGTAATTCCGAACGCGGCATCACAACGCCGACCAAAAGGGCCCATGTTCAATGTGGGCCCTTTTTGTTTGGCGCACGCGAGCTAACGCTTCTCCCAGCGTTCGGCCGCGGCGTCATCCGACGCCCTCGCCTCCACCCAGCGCTCGCCCTGGCCGGTGCGCTCCTTCTTCCAGAACGGCGCGCGGGTCTTGAGGTAGTCCATGATGAACTCGCAGGCGGCGAAGGCATCGCCGCGATGCGGCGCCGCCACCGCCACGAGCACGATGCGATCGCGCGGGGCGAGCGGGCCGACGCGGTGGATCACCGTGGCGTCGAGCACTTTCCAGCGCGCCGAGGCTTCGGCCACGATGGCCTCGATGGAGCGCTCGGTCATGCCGGCGTAATGCTCGAGCAGCATGCCGCCCACGCTGGCGCCGTCGTTCACGTCGCGCACCAGCCCGACGAAGCTGGCCACGGCGCCCGCGTCGGCGCGCCCGGCCGTGAGCGCGTCCAGCTCGGCGCTGACGTCGAAGTCTTCGGTCTGGATGCGTACCGGCATGGTCAGCCCCCGGTCACGGGCGGAAAGAACGCCACTTCGTCGCCGGCCTTGAGCACGGTATCCGGACCGGCCATGTCCTGGTTCACGGCGGCGCGCAGGGCGCGGCCGGGTTTGAGCGCCTCGCTCCATTTTTCACCGCGCGCGGCCAGCCGTGCACGCAGCGCTTCCAGGGTGGCGCCCTGCTCGAACTCCACTTCTTCGCCCGCGCTGCCGAGTTGCTCGCGCAGCCGCGCGAAGAACAGCACACGGATTTTCATGGCCCGCTTTTTACCCTGAGTGGCGTCATGCAAACAGATCCCTGAACGACACGAAACGCACGCTGTCGCCGCGCCGGATGGCCGCACCCGGTGGATT
>DATNCF010000396.1:0-2098 GCA_035571675.1 Burkholderiales bacterium
CGCATGTAACCGGCATCATTCGATAGAGCAGCAGCTGTGCCGATGGCTGCTCCTGACCCTGGACCGGATGCCCACCAATGAGCTGATCATTACGCAGGAACTGGTCGCGAATGCGCTCGGCGTGCGCCGCGAAGGCGTGACCGAGGCCGCCGGAAATTTGCAGCGCGCCGGAATCATCAGCTACCGGCGCGGTCACATATCTGTGCTAAAGCGCGCCGGACTCGAAGCCGGCTCCTGCGAATGCTACGCCGTCGTCAAAAAAGAAATTGGCCGCTTGCTGGCGGATGTGCGCGGGCAACCGGCGAAGACCGCGGTGGCGCACTGACCGTCGCACGTCCGCAGGCCCGTCCCCCGCCCGCGCTGCGCGGCGTATAGTCTATGCTGGCGGCGTAGTTCCGTCGCCGCCACGCGGACCACAAAAAAATCTGTTGTGAGCGCCACTGCGGTACCCGTGGATAGCCGCGGCGTGCCGATCATCAAGGAAAGCCGAATTGAATTTGCGCAGTGACTTTTTTCGCGATGCATGGCACCGGTTGACGGCGCGCCTGCGCGGCCAACCGACGAACCGCAAGTACACGAGCGACGAGCCCCCGCTGCGGGCGGAGTTGTTCAGCGCCGACCAGATGGAGCAGCACGGCAAGGTGCTGGCCGGCGTGCATCGTGTGAGCGTGGGCCGCGCGCCCGACCACCTGCTGGCGCGGCTGTCCGAAAACGAAACCGCGCTGCTCCAGTGCTGCAAGGCGATCACCGGAGCGGTCAAGGCGAACCGCCGTATTTCGCCGGCCGGCGAGTGGCTGCTCGATAACTTTTACCTGATTGAAGAGCAGATCCGCACCGCCAAGCGTCACCTGCCCAAGGGTTATAGCCGCGAGCTGCCGCGGCTGGCGCGTGGGCCGTCGGCGGGACTGCCGCGCGCTTATGACATCGCGCTCGAAGCGATCTCGCACGGCGACGGCTGGGTCGATCCCGGCAGCCTCGCGCGGTTCGTCGCCGCCTACCAGAAAGTAACTCCGTTGAAGTTGGGCGAGCTGTGGGCCATTCCCATCATGCTGCGCTTGGCGCTGATCGAAAATCTGCGCCGCGTGGGCCAGCGCGTGGCGGCGAGCACCCGCGACCGCGAACGCGCCGACGCGTGGGCGGACCAGATGATGGCGGTCGCCGAGCAGGATCCAAAAAGCCTGATTCTCATCGTCGCCGACATGGCGCGCTCCAACCCGCCGATGGTGAGCTCATTCGTCGCGGAACTGGCGCGCCGGCTGCAGGGACAGAGCGCGGCGCTCGCGCTGCCGCTGACCTGGATCGAGCAGCGCCTCTCCGAGCTGGGCCTCACCATCGAGCAGCTCGTGCAATCGGAAACGCAAAAGCAGGCGTCCGCGCAGGTCTCGATCTCGAACAGCATAGGCAGCCTGCGCCTGCTTGGCGCAATGGACTGGCGCGAATTCGTCGAATCGCTGAGCGGCGTCGAGCAGAAGCTGCGCGAGGATCCGTACGGCATTTACTCCACGATGGACTTCGCCACGCGCGACCATTACCGGCACGCGGTGGAGAAACTGGCAAAGGCGACCCGGCTCTCGGAGGTCGACGTCGCACGCAAGGCCATCCAGCTGGCGAACGCCGCTGCCGGCACGCCCGCAACGCAGAGCAACGACGCCGCGCGCGCGGCGCACGTCGGCTACTACCTGATCGACCGCGGCCTGCCCCAATTGAAGCAGGCTGCCGAAGTGCATCCGTCGTTCGGCGGCAGCGTGCTGGAGGTGGCCAGCCGGTTTCCCCTGCCGCTTTATCTGGGCGCGATTGCGCTGTTGACGGCTGCTTTCACGGCCGGGCTGGTCGCCATGGCGCCGGCTGAGCTCTCCGGTGCATGGCTCGCGCTGGCCGGCGCGCTGGCGGCGCTCAGCGAGACGGCGGCACGGGCGGGCTGAGGCGCCGCACCCGCGCGGCGGCCCGCAGCGCGGCCGCCGGGTCGACGGTGCGCGCGGTCTGGGCGAGCAGCAGCCACGCCTCGAGGTTGCGGGGCTCGCGCGCGACGATGCGGTTGAGCCGGCGCACGGCGCTGCGGGGCCGTCCCGTGAAGGTGTCGAGCTGCGCGAGCCGCAGG
>DATNCF010000397.1:0-3103 GCA_035571675.1 Burkholderiales bacterium
GGTGTCGTCACCGTCACCGGTGGCCAGCCGACCTCCCTGCCCACGCAGATTCCCACCACCATGGAGGGTGTAACGCGCGAGCAGATCGAGCAGACGATCAACGCCACAGACAGCGAAGACGCGCTCAAGTACTTCCCCAGCCTGCTGGTGCGCAAGCGCTATATCGGCGATTACAACCACGCCATCCTTTCGAGCCGCGCATCGGGCACCGGCAACAGCGCCCGCTCGGCCGTGTACGCCGACGGCATCCTGTTGTCCAACTTCCTGGGCAACGGCGTGGGCGGCCTCTCATTTCCGCCGCGCTGGGGCCTGGTCACCCCCGAGGAGATCGACCGGGTCGACGTGATGTACGGGCCGTTCTCCGCGGCGTATCCCGGCAACTCGGTCGGCGCGGTGGTGGACTATGTCACCCGCATGCCCACGCAGTTCGAGGCGCACGGCGGCGTGAGCGTCGTGTCGCAGCCGTTCGAGCTGTACAACACCAACGCCACCTTCCACGCCTGGCAGACCAGCGCCTCGGTGGGCAACAAGGCGGGCGACTGGGCCTGGTGGCTCAACTTCAACCACACCGACAGCCACGGCCAGCCGCTGACGTTCGCCACACGGGTGGTGAGTTCAGGCACACCGGGCACGGCTGGCACGCCGGTCACCGGAGCAGTGCTGGACAAGAACAACACCAATACGCCGATCTACATCCTGGGCACGGGCACCGAGTTCCACACCAAACAGGACCACATCAAGGCCAAGGTGGCCTATGACATCACGCCCACGCTGCGCGCCGCCTACACCCTGGGCGTCTGGCAAAACACCTCCGAGGGGCGGCCGGCCTCCTACCTGCGCAACGCCGCCGGACAGCCGGTCTTCAGCGGCGGCGTCAACATCGACGGCCGGTCGTTCGCCGCCGTGACGGGCGCCGACTTTGCGCTGACCAATGAAAGCCTCACGCACTTCATGCACGGCCTGTCGGTCAAGAGCCATACGCTGGGCACCTTCGACTGGGAAGTGGCCGCCAGCCTGTACGACTACAACAAGGACGAAAAGCGCCAGAACGGTATCGGCACCGTGTTGCCCGCGGCGGCCAACGGCGGCTCCGGCACCCTGGCCGACGGCAGCGGCACCGGCTGGAACACGCTGGCACTCAAAGGCATCTGGCGCCCCGCGGGCATGCAGGGCCCCCATATCGTGGACTTCGGCTTCCAGCAGGACAGCTACAAGCTTCAGTACCTCACGTCCAACGTCGCGGACTGGATCGCCGGCCCGGCCGGCAGCGTGGCCAGCAACGTCGGCGGCAAGACCCGGCTGCAAAGCCTCTACGCCCAAGACGCCTGGGCTTTTGCCCCGAAGTGGAAGACGGTGCTGGGCGGCCGCGCCGAATGGTGGACCGCCAGCAACGGCATCACCCAAATCCCGACAGCAGCGCCGCCTGTCAATACCCTGTGGCCCGAAAGGCGCGAGTCGTTCTTCTCGCCGAAGGCAGCGTTGTCCTACCAATGGGCGACCGATACGGTGCTCAAGGCATCGATCGGCCGCGCCGTGCGCATGCCTACGGTGGCCGAGCTGTACGGTGCCACCTCCACGACCAACTCGCAATTCATCAACGACCCCAACCTCAAGCCGGAAAAATCCTGGACCGCCGAACTCAGCGCCGAGAAAGAGGTAGGCAGCGGCGTGGCGCGGCTGACGTTCTTCACCGAGAGCACGCGCGACGCGCTCTTTACGCAGACCACGCTCGACCCCGTGGCCAATCGCAACATCAGCCGGGTGCAGAACGTCGGCCGCATCCAGACCAACGGCCTGGAGCTGGCGTACAACGGCTTCGACATCCTGACGACGGGGCTGGATTTGGGCGGCAGCATCACCTACGCCGACTCCGTCATCAAGGAAAACGCTGGTTTCGTGACCGTCCCCGGGGACACCATCGGCAAGCAGCAGCCCAACATCCCGAAGTGGCGTGCCACGGCGCTGGCCAGCTACCGGTGGGACCCGAGGTGGACCACCAGCGTCGGGGCGCGCTACAGCGGCAAGCAGTTCCGCACGCTGGACAACAGCGACGTCAACGGCTTCACCTACCAGGGCGTCAGCAAGTATTTCACCGTGGACGTGCGCGCGCGCTACCAGGTCAACAAGAACGTGGCCGCGGCTTTCGGCATCGACAACATCAACAACTACAAGTTCTGGAACTTCCACCCGTACCCGCAGCGCAGCTACGTGGCCGAGCTGAAGGTGGACCTATGACAAGCCGCTGTCGGCACGATTGCTGCTTGCAATCCTGATACATCATGTCTGAACCCGTACCCGCCTCCATCCGCAACGCCGCCATCGTAAGCAGCGTGATGGTGTTGCACATCGCCGCTTTGTGGGCGCTGCAAACGGGCCTGCTGCGCCGTGCGGTGGAAATCATCGTCCCGGTGCAGGTCCTCAGCGAATTCATCACGCCGGCAGTCCCTAAGGTGGAGCCGCCTCCGCTGCCCAAGCCACCCGAGCCCGTCAAGGAACGGGTCGTGCACAAGACTGCGCCTGCCTTGGCCCCCGCGCCGATGCCGCTAGCCATTGCCGACCCCACACCCGCAACCAATGCCCCCACCGGCACCCCCACACCGCCGGTGCCCTTGCCCCCCATCGCTGCGCCAGTGGCCGAAGCAGCCGCCCCGACAGCGCCATCGGCGCCACCGCCCCGGGTCGACCTGCCGTCCAGCGACGCCGACTACCTGCAAAACCCCAAGCCCGCTTACCCGCCCCTCAGCAAACGGCTGGGCGAACAAGGCAAGGTCGTGGTCCGCGTCCTCATTGGCCCGGACGGCACCGCGCACCAGGTCGAACTGCGCCAGTCCAGCGGCTATGAGCGCCTGGACCAGGCCGCCCTGGCGACGGTGCAGCGCTGGCGCTACGTGCCCGGCAAGCGCGGCGGCGTGGCCGAGGCCATGTGGTTCAACGTTCCCATCAATTTCGTTCTAGGGTAGGTCCTGTGAACACTGTTCTTGACAGATGCGTTGCGAGTCAAAAAGGTCAAGTGCTAGGCGCGGCGGTGCAGCCGCACTCGACGTGCGGCCAGCCGCCGCAACAACGCAATTGGCCTTTTTGGCCGCAACCCGGAGGGAACGTG
>DATNCF010000398.1:0-2966 GCA_035571675.1 Burkholderiales bacterium
CTATTTCCGTCCGCTCGAAGACACCCTGCGCATCGCGTTTATGCTGCTCGGCTACATCGCACGCAGGCACCTTTGCGGCCGCTGGGGCCGGTTCAACGCAAAAGGCTGACAGCCCGCCGGGTATGTCGCAGGCATATGGTCATCTTGAATCCAGATGGCAGGAAATAATTTTAGAAAAGAGAAAAAAATCTCGCAATAGGCATGCTTCGCAAAGTTCGGCTGATTGATATTGACAATCTAGAGCGTGTAAACTTGCCACGCACAGCGGGAGGGGCTAGCTGAGGTCGACGATAAGCTTGTCAAATCCACGCTGCGCTCGCACGAAGCTATCGTGGATATTCCGTATTCGCCTTCCAGTTACAGCATCACCTATCGAGCCAGCACGGGTCTGAACGAGAAAGACGGAAACATCCACAGGAATTACAACGGCTGGATTCAAAATCTGACTCGCGGGATCAACGCCCAGATTTCCGCCCTGTAAGTTCGGGACGCAAGGCGTCTGGCCAAGGATCTGCATGTCATGGCGACATGCAGACCCAGCAGGCATTCTTGCGTGCCTGATACGGGCGTTGCCGCGGCCGGTGGGCCTTTCCGGGCTTGCAACCGACCGCCGCGCCCGTACGTTCGGCGCGGCCATAGTAGTCAGCAGCGATTTCTGGCATGAAGAAGTGGACGGACAAAGCCGAGCGCGGCAGTTATTCGCTCATCGTCCTGATCGCTTGGCTGGCGAGAAAGGCTGGGAGGCCATTCTGCCGCATGCTGCTTTATCCCATCGTCGCTTACTTTTTTATCACCGACCGTACCGCGCGCCGCGCGTCGGCTGACTTTCTGCGCACCGTGGACAGGAAGCGGGTGCGTTGGCGGCAGGTGTTTCGGCACCTCTATACTTTTGCCGCGACCCTGCTCGACCGCGTGTACATGGCGTCGGGCGAGTTTCATCGATTCGAAGTGGCGATCGAAGGGCTGCCACTGATTGAGAAGGCCCTGGGCGAAGGCCGGGGCTGCCTGCTGCTGGGTTCGCACCTCGGCAGCTTCGACCTCATGATGCTGGCCCGCCGCGCCATGGATAACCGGCCAGTGGCCGTAATGATGCGCGTCGACCCCCGAGCCCAGGTCAGGCGCATCGCGGGCATCGACGATGCCGCACCGGATATCATCCCGCTGGGCCGGCCGGAGAGCTACCTGCGGGCCTATGAACGGCTGAAGGAGGGTGGCATCGTGGCGCTGCTGGCCGACCGCACTGACGGCACCGCCAGCCTGCCCGCCGATTTTTTGGGCCGGGCGACGACCATGCCGGTCGCGCCGCATGTCCTCGCGGCCCGCAGCGAAGCGCAGGTCCTGTTTTTTTTGGCGTATATGAGGGCGCAAACCGCTACCGCATCGAATTTTCCGAGTTTGGGCAGGCAGCCCCGCGCGACAGCCGAGGAGCTGCATTGCAGCCGATGGTTGACCGTTTTTCGTTTCTTCTTGAAGGGGCCGCCCGGCGGTACCCGCTGAACTGGTTCAACTTCTATCCCTACTGGGGTGCGCAGAAAGGGTGAGCACGATGTTCGACAAGGATGCGTTGAGCGCCCTCGAGGCTGTCAGCCAGGC
Organism: Burkholderiales bacterium; assembly: GCA_035571675.1. Taxonomy (GTDB): domain Bacteria; phylum Pseudomonadota; class Gammaproteobacteria; order Burkholderiales; family SG8-39; genus CAIYPG01. The sequence continues at coordinate 1,594 of DATNCF010000398.1, forward strand.
GCAATGGCTGGCCTTTGCGCCCCTGGCGTTTCAGGCCACGGTGGTGATGCGGGACCGCGGTGTGCTCGCTGCGCTGGCCGCGGATCGCGCCGAAGAAGGCCGGTCGATTGGCGAAGTGGCCGTCGTCACAGGCCTTTCCGAGTATGCCGCGCGCGTGCTGCTGGAAGCGGGATTGGGACTGAACATTGTGTGGCGGCGTGACGGGCGCTATCGCCTCGGCAATCTCGGGCGTTATTTGCTGACCAACGAATTGACGCGCGTGAATTTCGATTTCATGCGCGATGTGTGCTACTCGGCGGCAGCTCACCTTGATTCTTCGCTATGCGAAGGCCGACCGGCGGGTTTGAAGGAATTCGGTCCCTGGAGCACCTTGTACGAAGGCCTGCCTACCTTACCGGAGCCGGCTCGAAGCAGTTGGAACGCCTTCGACCATTATCATTCCGGCCGCGCGTTCCCCGTCGTCCTGGAACGGATGGCGAAGAATCCGCCCGCCACGCTGTTGGATGTCGGCTGCAACAACGGCAAATGGGCCAAGCTCTGCCTTGAGCGCCTGCCAGGCATGGCGCTGGGCATGGTGGACCTGCCGCAGCAACTCGAACGCGCCAGTGAACTGCTGGGCAAAGCCGATGCTGATAAAGTCCGCTTTTATCCCACAGACCTTCTCGATCCGCGAAGCTCGTTGCCGGTGGGATACGACATGATCTGGATGAGCCAGTTTCTGGACTGCTTTTCCGAGGATCAAATCGTCGCCATCCTCGGCAAGGCGCGCGCCGCGCTGCCCGTCGGCGGCCGACTCTGGATTCTCGAGCTGTTCTGGGACCGACAACGCTTCGAAGCGGCCGCCCTGAGCCTGCAGCAGACGTCTTTGTATTTCACCTGCCTGGCCAACGGCAACAGCCAGATGTACGACTCAACTGTATTCCTTGAACTGGTGCGGGCGGCTGGGTTGGAAGTCACCGTTCTGGCCGACGGGGTCGGCAACTTTCATACCCTTTTGGAATGCCGCCCGGTGGCATGAGCATAATGTCCACGCTTGCGAGCAAAGCGGTTGAGGGTGGAGAGCGGTCCCTGGAAACGCCCGAGACCCCGGCTGGCCCGGCACAGATGTCGTGGGAAGGCGTCTGGATCGCCATCCCCGCCTACGACGAAGCGCGCACCATTCGCAAGCTGACTCTGGATGCGTTGGCGTTGTGCCCGCGGGTCGTCGTGGTAAACGACGCATCGCGAGATGAAACCATGGCCGAGTTGCAGGGGCTTCCTGCGGTTGTACTGTGGTAGAGGGCTCCTCAGAGTTGAAGCGCGTCGTACACCAGTCGCACCACGGCTGAGGCTGCACCGGGGCGTGATCCACGCGGCCCGGCCAGGACCCGCCT
>DATNCF010000399.1:0-13832 GCA_035571675.1 Burkholderiales bacterium
CCCATCATCAAGGCCGCCATCGAGCACCGCGGCTCGGCCTTCATCGACGTCATCAGCCCGTGCGTGGCCTTCAACAACCACCCCGGCTCGACGCACAGCTACGACTACGTGCGCGAGCACAACGAGGCGGTGAACCGCATCGACTTCATCACCTCGCGCGACGAGATAACGACCAGTTACGAGCCGGGTTCAGTGCAGGAGGTGACCCAGCACGACGGATCGGTGATCAGGCTGCGGAAAGTGCACGCGGATTACGACGCGTCGAACAGAGTGACCGCAATGAATTTCCTGCTGCAGCGTGCCGAAGCAGGAGAGATTGCAACCGGTCTTCTGTACGTGCATCCCGATGCAGAGGACCTGCACGAGCACCTGCATACCGTCAATCTGCCGCTGAATTCGCTGACGGCCCGGGAACTGAGCCCTGGCGCCGCAGCTCTCGAAAAGCTCAATGCATCCCTGCGCTAAGACTTTAATAAATCAGTAGGCCAGGTTTAAGGTAACGAAGGTCCGAGACCCCTGCTGGGAGGGCAGGCCGGTCTGCTGCGAGGGCTGCTGGCCGTTCCTTGGCCAAGTAGTGAATTCAGCGGGTTATCGCCAAGACTTGGCAGGGCGCAAACGGGCCGACGCGACAAAGGAATAAGCCAAGGCGCCGAAATGCGGGTCCAGGCGCGGGCTGCGCCGATAGCCGGCATGACCGCTCATGCCCCGGTAGCCGACGGCAACGATCATGGCGGCCGCCTCAACTTCAAGGCTAACTCTTCGGCCGTGCGCCGGGCCACCGATGAGCATGCAATTCATGCCGGCAATTGAACGGCCGCCACGGCCATCTCGTACTGTGATGCCACCTTGTGTCCTTTAAAAAAGGATGTCTCGGTGTCTCCCCAACCCACTAAACGTCAAACGCCGGGATTTGGATTGCCGGATTGAGCGGAGGTGGCAGCCCTCATGTGCGCAAGGCGGGGGCCCGGTCACGACTCAAGCGGGGTGCGGTGCGTGTGGGGAAGGGAATGCCGGTTGTACCCGGGCAAGGCCCCTTTAAGCCTTTAAAAACGGCTTTCCCAAGCCATCCAAATTAGGCCGGTAAATCCTGTTTGTTCCGCGGATGGCTGGATTTCCCGGTCCGTAATATCGATCCCAAGCAGTCCCTTCTTGAGGGGCTTTTTGCCATGAGGATCGGCCATGTCCGCACAGCCTTTTCCGCTGCCTGAATTGCCTTCGAACGCCGGCGCGCCCGCCGCTGGGTATTTGGACGACTTCGGGTCCGGCGGCGCCCAAGCTGAAGATTCCGGTCTGGAGTTGATCAAGCAGGCCATCGCCAAGGTCGAATCCGAGGCGCGCGCTGTGGTGGCGCGCGAGAACCGGGCCAACGCCGAAGCGCAGGCCGTGGCGGCCGCCACCGCGCGCGCCGACGCCGAGCGCGGCGCGGCCCAGTTGGCCGAGCAGCGCGCCCGCGCCGACGAGGAAGCCGCGGCGCTGGCCATGCGCCGCGCGGCCTCCGAGCGCCTCGCGCTGGAGGAATTCGAGCGCCGCAAAAGCGCCGAGTCCGAGGCTGCCCGTGAACATGAAGCCAAGCTCGCGGCCGAGGCGCAGTTGCGCAAGGCCGCCGAGCAGCGCGCCGCCATCGACGCCGCGCACCGCGCGCGCGTGGAGGAAGAGCGGCACCGCCAGGAAGAGGAAAGCGCGCGCCTGGACGCGCTGAACGCTGCGCTCAAGGCCGCGCAGGCGGCGCGCGAGGCCGAGGCCGCGCGCGCGCAGGCCGCGGCCGAAACGCGCGTGTCCATGGAGCAGGAAATCGCCGAGCAGGCGCGCAGCCGCACCGCCGCTGAAAGCCATGCCGCGCGCCTCGCGCGGGAGCGCCTGGACATGGAGCGCAAGGCCCGCGAAGCCGCCCAGGCGCGCTTGCGCGACGAGGAGAAGTCGCGCGCCCTTTCCCAGGAGCGTATCGAAGCCGAGGCGCGCGCCGCCGAGGAAAGCGAGGCGCGCATCCGCGCCGAGCAGGCGGCCTTGGTGGCCGCCGAGGCGCGCCGCGAACAGGAAGCGCGCCTGCGCTCGGCCATCGAGACCCGCGCCCGCGCCGAGCAGGAACTGGAAGCGGCTGACCGCGCCAAGGCGCGGGCCGCGGCGGCCCACGCCGCCGAGTGCGAGGCGCGCGCCAAGGCCGACCGGCGCGAGCTGGAAAGCATCGAGGCGCGCATGGCCGCCGAGCGCCGCGCGCGCATGGTGGCGGATGCCGCCGCCGAGAAGGAAATCGAACTGGCGCGCCTGCCGGCCGAGCGCCTTGCCGCCGAAGAACGCGCCGCCGCCGAGCTGGCCGCCCGCCTGGAAGCCGAACGCCGCGCCACCATCGAGGCCCAGGTGCGCGCCGAGGCGGAAGAGCAGGCCCGGATCGCCGCTGAAACGCTGGCCCGCGCCGAGGCCGACGGCGCGCGGCAGGCCCAGGAACGCGCCGAGGTCGAGCGCCGCAACGCCGAGGCCCGCGTGGCGCGCAGCGAATCCGAGCGCGTGGCGCTGGAAGCGGCCAAGTCCCGGCTGGAAGCCGAGCTGGTGGTGCAGCGCGAAGCCGCCGCCCGCGCCGCCGCGGAAGAACAATTGCGCGCCGCCGCCGCAGCCGCGGCCGACGCCCACCGCGCCGCGCAGCAGGCCGCCGCGGCGCGCACCCAGGCCGAAGCCGAAGCCGCCGAGGCCGCGGGCCTGCGCGTGGACATCGAAGAAGCCGCGGCCCTCGCCGCCGCCGCCCGCGTGGCCGAAGAGCACAAGGCGGCCGAGCTGGCCGCCCGGCGCATCGAGGCCGAAAGCCGCCTGAACCGCATCGCCGAGGACGCGCGTCGCCGCGAGGCCGAACTGGCCGCCGCCGCCCAGTCGCGCGTGGCTGCGGATGAGAAGACCGCCGAGGCCGGGCAACGCCGGCTCCTGGCCGAAGTGAGCCTGCGCGAGGCCGCCGAAGAGCGTGCCGCGCGCGAGGCGCTGCTGGCCGAATCGGCCGCGCGGCGCCTGGCCGAGGAGCGGCGCGCGCTTGAGCAGGTCGCCGCCGCGCGCCAAGCCGAGGAGGAGGCGGCCTGCGCCGCCGCGGCACATGCGGCCGCCGAACAGCAGAAGGCCGAGGCCGCGCGCCACAGGCGCGAAACCGAGCAGGCGCTGGCCGCCGAGGCGCAATCCCTGGCCGAAACCGAACGCCGCCTCGCCGAAGAATATGCCACGCGCCTCGCCGCCGAGCAGTCGGCGCTGGCCGACCTCAACCGCCGGCTGGTGGTCGAGCTCGAGCTGTCCGCGGCGGCCGAGCAGGCGCGCCACAACGAAGCCGCGGCGCTCACCGCGGTGGAACAGGCCGAGAAAGCCGCGCGCCATGCCGCCGTGGCGGCGCAGGCGCGCATGCGCAAGGCCGAAGCCGAGCGCACGGAAAGCGAGGCGCGAACCCGCGCCGAGCTGGAAATGCTCAACGCCAGCCGCCGCAAGCTGGAACTGGAACTGGAATTGCGCGCGCTGGCCGAGCGCCAGGCCGCGGAGGCCTTGGAAGCCGAGCGTGCGCTGGCCATGGAAGTCGAAGCCCGCCAGCGCGCCGAAGCCGAGCGCCGGGACGCGGCCGAAGCCGTGCTGGCCGAAGCCCGCCGGCGGGCCGAGGCCGAGCGCGAAGCGGTGGAAGCGGCCAAGCGCCGCGTGCTGGCCGAACGCAGGCTGCGCGAGGCCGCCAAGGAACGGCGCGAAACGCAGGACGCCCTGGTGGCGCGCATGGAGCGCGGCGCCGAACTGGAAACCGAAGCCACGGCGGCGGCCCGCGAGCGCGCCGATTTCGTCGCGGCGTCCATGGCGGTGCTGGAAGCCCGCAAGCGCGCCGACGAGGAAGAAAGCGCGGCGGCGGTGCAGCGCGCGCAGGCCGATCTGGTCGCCAAGCAGGCCGCCGAAGAGCGGGCGCAGGCCGAACTGGCCGCGCTGCAGGCCGCCGAGCAGCGCGCCGAGGCCGAGCAGGCAGCGGCCCGCGCCGGCCGCGAGTCGCTCCTGGAACAGCAGATGATCATCGCCACCGCCCATGAACTGGCCGAGGCACGCCGCCGCGAAACCGAACTTGCGCACCGCGAAGCCGAAGAAATGGCGCGCAAGGTGGTGGAGCTGGAGGAATCGCGCGCCAGGCGCGAGCGGGCCAAGGCCGGCCTCGCGCGCCGCCGGAGCTGGATGCGCTACGGCATGGCGGCGGCGGCCGTGGTGGGCATCAGCGCCGTGGCCGCGCAGTGGCTGGGCTCGCAGCCCGTGGCGCCGGCGATGGCATCGGTTTCGGCCACATCAAATGCGCAAATGCAGACGTCCGCGTTGCAACCCGAAATATTCGCACCCCAGGCGGGCGGGACGCTCTATCTCAAGCTGGACAGCCGGTTGGGAAAAAGCCCCAGGTAAACAAACATTATCAACCGTCATTCGCGCGAAAGCCGGAGTCACCCAAGGTTCACTGCCTCACCGTAACTCCTCAAGCAGCCCTTGTATTCTTCTTTAGCCAGTCCTGAAGTGCGGCGTCTACCCGCGTTTGCCAGCCGTCACCTGTGGCGCGAAAACTTTCGACGACCTCCCGCGACAAGCGGATCGTAATCCGTTCCTTGATTGGCGATTTCTGTGGTCCGCGTACGCCCATCTTGCGCTTGAGGGAACCGGGCAAGCTCTGGGCGGGACGGAACGCTTTCATGTCCCTCGCGGTGAGTTCCCTCACTTCTCCTTTGGCGTCAGTCAGTGGTTTTTGCTTTGGCATATCTAATTACCTCGCGCGCATTGGCTTTGATCACCCGCATGCCGTCCGGCGTTTCCGAAAAGCAAAGAACATGCAGCCTGGCGCGCAGCTTGCCCAGTGCAACATAGCGTGTCTCGCCGTACTCTCTGCGCGCGTCAACTGTAACAAGCGCATCCTCGAAATCAAATTCGGCGACGGATTCGAATGACAGACCGCGATGACGGATGTTCCATTCGTTTTTCGCGGGATCGAAGGAGATACACCCCTTTATTGTGCATACGAAATACTACCATGGCCAGCACTTCGCGGCTAGGCCGGGCCGCAATCGTCAGAAGCGTGCCGCCTGCTCGAGCACGGTCTGCAGGTAGGGCGCGATGCGCGGCAGGGTGAGGATGATGGCCAGGAGGCCGGTGATCAAGGTGAGCGGAAAGCCCACCGAGAACAGGCTGAGCTGAGGCGACGCGCGGGCGAGCACGCCCACCGCGATGTTCAGCACCAGCATGGTGGCGAGCAGCGGCAGGGCGAGGTGCAGGCCGGTCTGGAAAATCTCGCCGCCCCAGGCCATGAGCTGCATGCCGTTCACCGGCAGCGCGTTGGCGCTGAAGCCGGAGCTTCCAATGGGGAACAGGCTGAAGCTGTTGGTGATGGCCTCGATCATGAGCAGGTGCCCGTTCATGGCCAGGAACACCAGGCTGGCGAAAATGTTCAAGAGGCTGCCGAGGATGGGCGACTGGGTGTTGTTCTGCGGGTCGACGAAGCTCGCGAACGACAGACCCATCTGCAGCCCGATCAGGTCACCGGCCAGTTCCACGGCGGCGAAGGCGAGGCGCATGGAAAAGCCCATGGCGAGGCCGATGAGGATTTGCTGCATCAACACCGCCGGCGCCGTGGGCGCCGAGAGTCCGACGGCGGGGCCGGGCAGGGTGGGCGCCACGAGGATGGTGATGGCCATGGCGAGCCCCACCTTCACCGGTGCCGGGATAGTGCGTTCCTGGTAAATGGGCGCGACGGCGAACAGCGCCAGCAGCCGGCAAAACGGCCACAGCCCCTGGGCCAGCCACGTTTCGAGTTGCAGGCTGGTGAATTCCATGATCGGCCCGTCACCGGGACCGCTAACCGATCACCGAAGGAATATTGGCGAGCGTCTGGCGCAGATAGTCGAGGATGAGCGACAGCATCCACGGCCCCGCGATCAGCAGCACCACGAAAAGCGCGATGAGCTTGGGGATGAAGGACAGGGTCATCTCGTTGATCTGCGTGGCGGCCTGCAGCACGCTGACGACCAGGCCCGTGACCAGCGCCGCCAGCAGCATGGGCGCCGCCATCAGCAGGCCGACCTGCATGGCGTGCGTGACGAACTCGAGTACCGTTTGAGGTGTCATGTTCCAAAGCTCGCTACGAGTGAACCGATCAACAGATTCCATCCATCGGCCAGCACGAACAGCATCAGCTTGAACGGCAGGGAAATCAGCACCGGCGACAGCATCATCATGCCCATGGACATCAGCACGCTCGCCACCACCATGTCGATGATCAAGAAGGGTATGAAGATCATGAAGCCGATCTGGAAGGCCGTCTTCAATTCGCTGGTCACGAAGGCCGGCACCACCACTTTCAGCGGCAGGTCCTGGGGCGAATTGACTTCGGGCGTGTTGGCCAGCTTCATGAACAGGGCAATGTCGGCCTCGCGCGCCTGCTTGAGCATGAAGCCCTTGAGCGGCGGCTCGGCGCGGGTCAGCGCCTCGTTGAAGGAAATGCGGTTCTCGCTGTAGGGCACGTAGGCCTCGTCGTAGACCTTTTCCAGCACCGGGCCCATGACGAAAAAGGTGAGAAACAGCGACAGCCCGATCACCACCTGGTTGGGCGGCGAGGCCTGGGTGCCGATGGCCTGGCGCAGCAGCGACAGCACGATGACGATGCGGGTGAAGCCGGTCATCATGAGCAGGATTGACGGCAGGAACGCCAGTGCCGATAAGGCAAGAAGCGTTTGTAACTGCAGCGAATAAGCCTGGCCGCCGCCGCCCGTGGGCGTACTGGTGAAGGCCGGCAGACCGGGGGCTGAGGCAGTCGCGGCAAGCGAGGGGGCTGCGGCAAGCAGCATCAACAGGCCCAGCAGCACTGCCAAAACCAGCGCGATCTTTCCATGAGGCGCGGGGTTTTCCCCCCGCGGCGCCAGCCGCGGGCCAACGAGAAAAGCGGTCATTGTTATTTCGCCTTGCCCTGCAGCGCTTTGTCCAGCCAGCGCTTGAACGGCGGCGGCACGTTCAGATCCGGGCCTGGTCCGGCCGTGGGAGCGGCAGCGGTATAACCTCCGGCGGGAGCGGCCATTGCGTGCAGCGAGTTCACCCGGCCGGGCGCAGTTCCCACCATGACCCAGGTTCCGTTGCATTCGATCAAAACAACCCGTTCCTTGGGCCCAAGGGCAATCGTTCCGACGGTGCGCATAGGCCCGGAACCAACCATTCCCCCGCGCGTGAACTGCTTCAGCAGCCAGAACGCGCCCGCCATGATGGCGAGCACGATCAGCAGCCCGCCCATCATGTGCCACAAGCCGTTGTCCGGCAGCGCGGGCGGCACGGAAGTCGCGGCGCCCGTGATCGCCTCCGCCGATTCGACGGCCAGAAGGCCGGCCGAAAGAAGCGCCGCCCGGATGAGGAACAACATCATTTGTTCAGCTTCCTGATGCGTTCCGAAGGCGTGATGATGTCGGTGAGGCGGATGCCGAACTTGTCGTTCACCACCACCACCTCGCCCTGGGCGATGAGGCAGCCGTTCACCAGCACGTCCATGGGCTCGCCGGCCATGCCGTCCAGCTCCACCACCGACCCTTGGGCGAGCTGCAGGATGTGCTTGATGGGAATCTTGGTGCGGCCAAGCTCCACCGTGAGCTGCACGGGAATGTCGAGCACCAGCTCGATGTCGTGCTGCTCGGTGCCGGCGGCGCCGCCGGGCGCGAATTGCTGGAACACCGGGTTCGCGGTGCGGGAGACCTGCGCGCCGGCGGCCTGCTCGGCCATGGCGGCGCCCCAGTCGTCCGTGCCGCTGTCGCCCGCCGGCGCGTCGTTTTCGAGCATGGTTTCAGCCATTGGGTTCTCCCAGTAGATTGTCCTTCTGCGACACCGCCAGCACCTTGCCCACCTTGAGGGCGTATTGGCTGCCGGAAGTGCCGTACTCGCATTCGAAAATGGGCACCCCGTCCACGCTGGCTTCCACGCGCTGCGGCATGTCCACGGACAGCACGTCGCCCACCTTCATGTTGAGCAGCTGCTGGATGGTGACGGGAATATGGGCGAGTTTCGCCACCAGCTCCACGTCGGCGAGCTGCACCTGCTTCTGCAGCATGCGCAGCCAGCGCCGGTCGGGCTCGAAGTGGTCGCCCTGCATGGTGGAATACAGCACGTCGCGGATGGGTTCGATGGTGGAGTAGGGGATGCAGATGTGCAGCGCCCCGCCGGCCTCGCCGAGGTCGATCTTGAAGCTGGACACCACCACCACCTCGGAGGGCGTGGCGATGTTGGCGAACTGGGTGTGCATCTCCGAGCGCACGTACTCGAAGCTCACCTCCTGAACCGGCTTCCAGGACTTCTGGTATTCCTCGGTGAACACCGCGAGCAGGCGCTGGATGATGCGCTGCTCGGTGCCGGTGAAGTCGCGGCCCTCGATATGGGTGCGGAAACGCCCGTCGCCGCCGAACATGCTGTCGACGACGGTGAACACCAGGCTGGGCTCGCAGACGAACAGCGTGCTGCCGCGCAGCGGCTTCATGGCCATGATGTTGAGGTTGGTGGGCACCACCAGGTTGCGGATGAACTCGCTGTACTTGATCACCTTCACCGGCAGCAGCGACACCTCGGGGGTGCGGCGCAGGAAGTTGAACAGGCTGACGCGGATGAGGCGCACGAAGCGGTCGTTGATGACGTCGAGCGCCGGCATGCGCCCGCGCACGATGCGTTCCTGGGTGGCGATGTTGTAGGGGCGGGTGCCGTTTTCGGCGCCGCCGGCCGCGGCGGCCGCGCCGCCCGCCTCCTCCTCGCCGGACACGCCGCGCAGCAGCGCGTCCACCTCATCCTGGGAAAGAAACTCTCCGGACATGCTGTTGCCGTCCTTCTTACTGGATGATGAACGTGGAGAACAGCACGGTCTTGATGCCCTTTTCCTGGTCGCCCCCTTCCTTGGGGGGCGGCAGCGATTCGCGCGTCTGCTTGAGGATTTCCTCTGCCAGCTTGACCTTGGTTTCGGGATTGGTGAGCTGGTCGGCCTGCTGCGACGACAGCAAGAGCAGGATGCGGTTGCGGATAATGGGCATGTACAGCTTGATCTTCTCCACGGCCTCGGGGCTCTTCACCGCGAGCACCATGGCGGTCTGCAGGTAGTGGTCGCCGCCGTTCAGGTTCACCACGAACTGGTCGATGTTGACGAACTGCGGGGGCGCGGTCTCCTCGGCCTTTTCCTCGACCTTGTCCTTGCCCTTCTTGGAATCCTTGGCGTGCGACTTCTGCCAGTAGACGTAGCCGCCCGCACCGCCGCCGGCCAGCAGCAGCACCAGCGCCACGATCATGACCAGGCCCTTCTTGCCTTTTTTCCTGGGCGGGGGTTCGGCGGAATCGGCGGGGACAGCTTTCAGCGCGGCGGCGTTGGCCATGGAATTCCTCTCTGGAATGGGGCGGTTTTTGTTCCGAACGAGGGAAATTATCCGTAGGACTTGAGCAATCAAAACCCGAAACAAGCCGGCGTTTCGGCCCTATTCAACGGGGCAGTCGCTGATAGAAATGGAACGAGGCCCCGCCGTTCCGGCGGGGGATTTTGGGGGCTTCGGGCTCCGGGCGGGCGTCCGAAAGGGGGTCAGGCGTAGGTGTCTACGGCGCCCAGTTGGGAGACCCGCACGCTGCGGACGGGAGCTGCAGCGGCGATGGCGTCCGGAGCCTTATCCCGGTCCCGGTTGCCCTGCCAAGGGCGGTCGTCGCCGGTGTTCTGGCGGGTCGAATCCGAGCCGGCCTGGCGGTATTCCACGCCCGAGCCGGACAGGGCGATGCCGTTGCCGGCCAGCATTTCGCGCAGGCGCGGCAGGGCCGCGTCCAGGGCGTCCTTGGTGTCGCTGTGCTGCACCGTGATGGCCACCACCGGCTTGTCGCTGAAGTCGATGCGCACGTTGATGGGCCCGAGATCGGGGGGAGTGACCTGCAGCTCGGCCACGGAAGATTTGTTCTGAACGAGGAGCTTGATGCCATTACCGATGGCCGGGGTCCATTCCTGGCTGGCAACCGGGGGCTGAATAACCACCAAGGGGACGTTTTGCGGCACTTTGGCCGCGGGAGCCTGGGCGGCCAAGTTGGCCGCCGCGGCGTTCAGGGCGGAATTCGCCTGCACGCTGAAATCGGGTTGAACAGCCGTTTCGCCATCCTTGCCCTGCTGGGCGAAGGATTCCAGGCCGGGCAGGGAAGAGGACTTGTTTTCAGCCGCGCTCAGCGCCTGCTGAAATACGTTGCTTTCGGCTGGGGCCGAAAGGGATTTGGCGCTGCCTTGTTGGGGCGCATCCGTAATGTCGACGCCAGGCTTGGCATCAGCGGTCTTGAATTCCGGTGATGTGGTGGCGTCAGCGGGCTTTTTACCCACCCCGCCGGAGGCGGGGGCCAACGTTCCAGGCTTTGAAGCATCAACGTCCTTCCCGGATGCTTGCGAATCTTTTTTCAGCGCGGCATTTTCCAATACGGCGGCCGCAGCCAGCATGGCCGGGTCAAGCGGCAGGGAGGTTTCGGTGACATTCGCAGCGTCGACTTCCGTCGCATCTTTAGCTTTGTCTTTGCCGTCTTTGGCGTCCGCCTTCAGATCCTTGTCGGTAGAACCATCCTTGTCCGCCAGGATATTGTGCGATCCATGCAACTGGCCCTGCAGCAATGCTGCGAACGGGGACAGTCCGCCCGCATCGCCATCCCCTCCCGCACTGCCCGTCGAGGAACCCCCTGCAGCTCCCTTGGCTGCGCCTGAACCAGTTGCGCTGCCAGTGTTCAACGTCGCCGTGAGGGTGATGCCCATGTTGCTCGTATCCTTGTTAATTGCTTGTTTATTTATTGCGTGCGTGCGCCCGCGCTGCAAATTCGTCTTCCTGGGCCTGCTGCCGGCGCCCTTCCCTGATTTTGGCCGCACTGCGCCGTTTTTCCACCAGCATCTCGAAAATCTTGGATCGCCGTCTGGCCTGTTCCAGGGCGGCCAGTCCATCGTCCAATGCCTGCCGCGAGCGCTCGGCCTGGTTCTGCTGCTGCTGCACGGCCCCCTCCAGGTTGGTCATGAACTGCTTGAAGTTCTCCAGGGTGAGCGTGGTGATGCCGGCGCGGCCCTGGCCGGCGAGGCGGTCGGCGTACTCGCGCCGGTAGCGCTCCAGCAGCGCCAGCTTGTCCTCGGCGCTGCCGCACTGGCGCAGCAGGGCGGAAAAGCGCCTGAGCGCGTCCTCCTCGCGCGACTTGGAGAGGTCGACCAGGGTCTGGGCGGGGTCGCGTCTCACGCCGCCACCGCGCGCAGGGGAGCGGGCCCGATGACCCGCGCCAGGCCCGAGAAGCTGCTGTCGAGCGAATCGCGCTCCGACATGTCCTGTTGCAGGAAGCGCAGCATGGCGGGCTGCAGCTCGATGGCGTCATCCAGCATCTTGTCGCTGCCTTTTACATAAGCGCCCACGTTGACAAGGTCGCGGCTGCGCGCGTAAGCCGAGTAAAGGCGCTTGAAGCGCCGCGCGTTGGCCAGCATCACCGGGTCCACCAGGGTGTGCATCACGCGGCTCACCGACGGCTCGATGTCGATGGCCGGGTAGTGGCCGGCGTCGGCCAGCTCGCGCGACAGCACGATGTGGCCGTCGAGAATGGCGCGCGCGTTGTCGGCAATCGGGTCCTGCGGGTCGTCGCCTTCGGTGAGCACGGTGTACAGCGCCGTGATGGAGCCGCTGCCGTCCAGGCCGTTGCCGGCGCGCTCCACCAGCATGGGCAGCTTGGCGAACACCGAGGGCGGGTAGCCCTTGGTGGCCGGCGGCTCGCCGATGGCGAGCGCGATCTCGCGCTGCGCCATGCAGTAGCGGGTGAGCGAATCCATGAGCAGCAGCACGTGCCTGCCCTGGTCGCGGAAATACTCGGCCACCAGCGTGGCGTAGGCGGCGGCCTGCAGGCGCAAGAGCGGCGGAGAGTCGGCCGGCGCGGCGACCACCACCGAGCGCCGCAGGCCCTGCTCGCCCAGGCTGTGCTCGATGAATTCCTTCACTTCGCGGCCGCGCTCGCCGATCAGGCCGACCACCGTGACGTCGGCCGCCGTATAGCGGGCCATCATGCCGAGCAGCACGCTCTTGCCCACGCCCGAGCCCGCAAACAGGCCCATGCGCTGGCCGCGTCCGATGGTCGTCAGGGCGTTGATGGCGCGCACGCCCACGTCCAGCGTGGCCGTGATGGGTGCGCGGTCCACCGGGTTGATGGGGCGGGCGTGCAGCGGGCGCGACTCGCGTTCGGCGATGGGGCCCAGCCGGTCGAGCGGCTTGCCGCCGGCGTCGACGATGCGCCCCAGCAGCGCCTCGCCCAGGGGCATGAGCTTGCTGCGGTCCTCGCTGCGCCGCCCGGGATGGCGCGACGTGCCCAGCACCGGCGGCGGCGAGTTGGATTCCAGGGGAATGACGGCCGCGCCGGGGGTGAGGCCGTAGATTTCACTGGCCGGCATCAGGTACAGCCGGTCGCCGGAAAAGCCCACCACTTCGGCTTCCACCCGGTTCTGCCCGTCCTGGACCACCATGCAGGCGCTGCCGATGGGCAGCTTCAGGCCCACCGCTTCCATGACCAGGCCGGCCACGCGCGTCAGCCGTCCGTGCATGGCCAGCGGGCTGACGGCCGAGACGAAGTTGCGGCAATTGCTGAAATACTGCTGCCAGGGGCGGTTTGTCGCGTCCCCGGGGTGCGTCATGTCGTTCATGCCTGCGGCTCGCTTTCGATCCAGGACGTGTCGCGGCCGAGGCTGGCGATCACGCGTTTCCAGCGCGTGGACAGCGTGGCGTCCACCTCGCAATTGGGCGAGCTGATGCGGCAGCCGCCCGGCTCGACGCGGTGGTCTTCCACCAGCCGCCAGCCGCCCACCGACAGTTCGTCGCCCACGTGCGCCTTCACCAGGTCCACGTCGTTGGGATGCAGGAACAGCTTGGGATTGGGCGTGGACTGCGGCAGGCAGTCCATGGCCTCGCGGATGACCTGCAGCACGTGCTCGCGGCGCACCTTGATGTCGGTGCGCACGATCTGGCGCGCCACGTCCAGGGCGAGGTCGAGCAGGTTGTCCGCCACGCCCTGCTCGGTGACCGCCAGGTCGCGCCGCGCCGACTGCAGCACGAGCGCGAGCTGGCCCTGCAACTGGTTCATGGCCATGTTGCCGGCCGCGAAGCCGGCCTGGTAGCCCTCTTCCTGGGCGCGCTGGCGCGCGCCGGCGGCCTTGGCCTCGGTCTGCTGCTGGGCCGCGCCCGCGGCATCGCGGCCGAGCGAGCCGGGTTCCCATCGTTTCACGCCGCGCAAATCCTCGGCCGAAAAAAAGCTCCTGCCGTTCATGGGTGGATGCCCCTGCTGTACGTTTGTCGTGAACTCGTTTTCATACGTAGGCGTCGTCGCCCTTGCCGCCGAGGCTGACCTGCCCCTCCTCGACGAGGCGGCGCACGATCTTGAGGATTTCCTTCTGCTCGGCTTCGACCTCCGAGACCTTGACCGGGCCCTTGCCTTCCAGGTCGTCGCGCAGCATTTCCGCCGCGCGCTGCGACATGTTGCTGAACACCTTCTCGCGCAGCTCTTGGCTGGTGCCCTTGAGCGCGACGATGAGCGACTCGGACTGCACCTCGCGCAGCACCAGCTGGATGCCGCGGTCGTCCAGGTCGAGCAGGTTCTCGAACATGAACATCTCGTCCACGATTTTCTGCGCCAGGTCGGCGTCGTTCTCGCGCACCGCCTCGACCACGGCGGCCTCGTTGGCGTTGCCCATGAAATTGAGGATTTCCGCGGCCACGCGCACGCCCCCGAGGGCCGATTTCTTGAGGTTGTTCGAGCCCGACAGCACGTTGGACAGCGAGTCGTTCAGCTCGCGCAGCGCCGCCGGCTGGATGCCGTCCAGCGTGGCCACG
>DATNCF010000400.1:0-3127 GCA_035571675.1 Burkholderiales bacterium
TCCACCGCGAGCCAGTTCCAGCGTGCAAAAATCAGTGATCCGCCCAACTTTACCTTCGCAGAACACCTCGAACTGCTCCTTGGGGACCGCCCGGTCGCCGTTGGCCACATAGGAAATCGTCGCGATGGAGCCATCCTGAAAGGTGAGCGTCGCTACCACGTTGTCCCGATTGTAGCGGGCTCCGTCGGGCAGCGCGTTGGCGGCGACGCTGCTTATGCCACAGCCGACCAGGCAGCGCGCCCAGTCCACGAAGTGGCAGAGTTCACCCACGATCCTGCCGCCCCCGCTGCCGTTCTGCACCCAGTGGTCGTGAGGGATGTATCCGGCGTTGACCCGGATACTCACCACCATGGGCTCCTGACGGCCCGCAAAGAATTCTCTCAGCTTTTCGGTAAACCGCGCGAAACGCCGGTTGTATCCCACCATAAGAAACGGGGCCGGGTCAGCTCCCTGCGCGGCCTGATAAGCCTTGCGGATTTCCTCCAACTGTTCGCGGTTTACCGCCAGCGGCTTTTCCACCAGGACCGGCTTGTGACCGGAAAGCGCGGCCACGACGTACTGCGCATGGCTGTCATGACGGGACAGGACAAATATGGCGTCCGTGTCCTTGTCCTGGAGGAGGTCCGTGGGCGCCACGGCACGGCTAAAGCCAAACAGCCGGCGCGCGGATTCCGATGCAATCCCCGAGGCTGTGGCCACCGAGTGCAGGGCCACTCCTCTTGTCTTTCGCAGGGCCGGAAAAGTAACCGCGCGAGCGAAACTCCCCGCGCCGATACAACTCACTCTCAGTTCTCCGGCGCTGGGCGCGCGCGCGGCTCGGGCCGCAGCGCCGGTTGCCGCCGGCATCGGTATGAGCACCCGGCCGGGATATTCCAGCAGCACTGTGTACGCGCCCGTGCTCTTCAATTCCTGATAAGCGACACTACCCTGCTCCACTGGACAACGGCGCTCCAGAAAAGGCGCAACATCGATCGCCCCCGCAGCCAGTAAGTCCAGAAAGGCTTCCATGTTCCGCTTTTCCGTCCAGCGCACATAGCCGATGGGATAGTCGTGACCCTCCTCCTCGAACTGGGCATCGTAGCGGCCCGGTCCGTAGGAACGGGAAAGCACCAGCGACAGCTCTTTCACGTACATCGCCTGGCGCGAAACTCCGAGATCCACCGCGCCCACCACGACGATGCGCCCGCGATCACGTGAAATATTTGCCGCCAGCTCGACCGGCTCGCTCGAAGCAGAAGCGGCAGCGACGATGGCGACGTCGCTTCCATAGCGGGCAAATTCCTTTACTAGCGACGGCGTATCGCGGTCCCCCGAGCCCAGCGCCAGATCGGCGCCAAACTGCCGGGCCCGTTCCACTCTCTGCATATCGCGGTCAATGGCGATCACCCGGCATCCTGCGGCTTTGGCCAGTTGGATGGTCAGCACTCCCACCAGCCCGGCTCCAATGACCGCTACAACCTCCCCCAGCACTGCCTGGCTCTGCCGGAATCCCTGCAACGCGATGGCTCCGATCGCGCTCAGCGAAGCCGACTCCAGGGCAACCGCCTCCGGAACCCTGACGGCAAGATTTTTGGGGATGAAATTGACTTCGCAGTGACTGGCATAGCCCGCGCCGGCACAAGCCACGCGATCGCCGGGATGAAATTCTTTCACCCCCTGGCCCGCCGCAATCACCGTCCCGGAGCAGCTATAGCCCAGGGGCGCCAGCGTGTCCAGGCGTGATTGCACCCGCTGGTATGCCGCTTTGATCCCCGCCGTGCGCGCGAAGTCCACCACCTGGCGAACCAGGTCGGGACGCGCCAGCGCTTTGCCCAGCAGAGATTTTTCCACCTGCCCGCGGTGCGCCAGTTCGGTGCCCGCACTGATCGCCGAAAATGCCGTCCTCACCAGGATCCCACCAGGACGCAGTTCGGGCTGAGGAACCTCCTCGGTGGTCACTTCTCCGGAACGCACATCTTCCAGGATGGCCCGCATGATGATGCGCTATTGTCTCATCCGGCGTCCACCAGAGGAAGGCGGTTTGCGAGGTCCTTAAGCGCAAAAAGCACGAAGGTACACGAAGGAAGCCTGAGACTGATTCCTTCGTGTACCTTCGTGCCCTTGGTGGCTGACGCTTTTAAGAGTTGTGTCTGATGAGCGCGGCTAGAGTTTATTCAAAATCTCGGCAATCCGTTGCCCGGCATGTCCGTCCCAGAGCGGCGGCACGGTGCCTTGTTTCTGTTTGCCCTCGAGGATCCTGGTCAGCTCGGCGCGTAGCGTGGCTCCATCCTGTCCGACCAGGATATTTGTCCCCAGGGTGACGGTCACGGGACGTTCTGTGTTGCTCCGCAGGGTCAGGCACGGCACCTTCAGGTAGGTGGTTTCTTCCTGAGTGCCGCCGGAGTCGGTGACGACCACAGTGGCGCGGCGTTGCAGCAGACATGGAATTATTTGCGGCGGTGGCGACTTCGCAACCGGCGTTACCAGGTCGACGAACACCGGCGTTTATCTTAGGTCCGTCGATCTTGTCCGGCCTGGCGCACGGCGGGCAATTCTCAAGATGTCGCCGCAGCAGAAGCCTGCAAAGCCTCTCACGCGGACGCTCAAGTTGAAGATGAAGGCAACAATCTGCGAACAGCGCGCCGACTATCTTGTGACCGAAAGGGTCAGGGTTTGCAAATGCGTCAACGATCCCGACGTTCCCGTGACCGTGATGGCGTAAGTCCCGGCAGGTGTACCCGGCTGGCCACCGCCGCCGCTCGAGGATGAGGAGCCGCAAGCCGCCAGGAAAATCAAACCCGAAAACAGCAGACAGCCCAACAGGAAGCCCCATAGTTTTTTCTTGCGCGAGGTAAGACCTGTTCCCAATAGTGCCAGACCGCTAATCGGCAGCCATGTCGCAAAGAACATGCCCCATGATCGCGGCGCCAGGGACGCTGTAGTGGGAGCCGTGGTTCTAACGGTCACGGTGGAAGTGCCTGAACCGTTCGCCGCGGAACTCGGGTTGAGCAAGCACGTGGGCGGTCGGGTCAGGAGCGGAGTGACAGCGCAGGACAGATTTACGGTGCCTTTGAAACCGTTGAGCGGAGCGATGGTAACCGCGGAAGTGGCCGATCCGCCCGCCGAAACTGAGGCCGGCGTGAGGGTC
>DATNCF010000401.1:0-4142 GCA_035571675.1 Burkholderiales bacterium
ACGCCCATAAGCCCAGGATAGGCGTCCGGCTTGACTTGGTCTGTGCGCTGCCGAACCGATTCCGGGGATCGCGCCGTGGTCACTTCCGCTACCCCGCGGCCATGGTCGACACGGCGTCCGCGCTGTGCCATGGCCGGAGGAACCCGTTGGCCGGGTCATCCAGGGCGTCGATCTGAATCACCGGCGCTTGCGAAGTAACGCTGCCGAACAAGGTGGCGAACGACACGTCGGAAGCGTCGCGTCCGGTGCCGATCCTGACCAGGCCCGTGGGGGGCGAAATGCCGGTCGGGTCGAACAGGTACCAGCGCCTCCCCAGGAAAACCTCGACGTAGGCGTGAAAATCGATGGGGCCCAGGGCCGCGGCCGCCCCGTAATCGATGCCGCTGATGAAGCGCGCCGGAATGTTCACGGCCCGGCACAGCGCGATCATCAGGTGGGCGAAATCACGGCATACGCCGACCTGCTCGATGAGGGTATCGACCGCGGAAGTGCTGACATTCGAGCTGCCGATCGTGAAGGTGGTGCGCTGGCACACCCAGTCGCGTATGGCCTGGACGCGCCAATAGCCCTGCCGCAGGTGGCCGAACTCGC
Organism: Burkholderiales bacterium; assembly: GCA_035571675.1. Taxonomy (GTDB): domain Bacteria; phylum Pseudomonadota; class Gammaproteobacteria; order Burkholderiales; family SG8-39; genus CAIYPG01. The sequence goes on from DATNCF010000401.1 coordinate 592, forward strand.
GCGTGGCGAAGCGCCGCAGCCGGTCGGACTGGCAGTAGCGGCTTGGATAGACGTATGCCAGCACCGCCGGCGGCAGCAGCGCAACGGGTGTTTCCTCGATTGTCGAGGGCGATTCGATCCGGTGGTCGATGTCGACGGTCGCGCCGTAGCGGACACCCAGCGGACCGGGCTCGGCCCTGAGCCGCATGTAGCGCGTGCCCTCGGCCGTTGCCGCACAAACCTGCGCTGTGGCGAGAGGGACGATGTCCAGAATTTCTTCGACAAGCCGCTGCTGATCCGTCACGGCGGCATGGATGTTGAATATGAAATCGCTGGCCTGGCCGGCGATTGCGTAGCGCAGGTCGATAGTGAATTTCATTCTGATCATGGCTATTTTGGCGCCGCCGGCACTCGCCTTCTGTGCGCTGGCGAACATAACTGCCGGCGCACGGTGATATCATCTTGAGACGGCCCGGAGAACCGCCATTTCACTGATCCTCAAGCAGCCGTCGCGAATGGAGCTCGCCTTGCCGTCAACACCTTCCCCGAAGCAGAATCACCTCCTCGCCGCCCTCCCGGCGGACGATTTCGAGCGCCTGGCCCCGCATCTGGAGCTGGCGACCCTGAAGCTGGGTGACGCCCTCTACGAATCCGGCGAACGCCTGCAGCATGTGTACTTCCCCACCACGTCCATCGTTTCATTGCTGTATGTCATGGAGGACGGTTCGTCAGCCGAGATCGCCATCGTCGGCAACGAGGGAATACTGGGTATTTCGCTGTTCATGGGTGGAGAATCCACGCCCAGCCGGGCGGTGGTGCAGAGCGCCGGCCAGGCCTACCGCCTCAAGGCCCATCTGCTGAAGCAGGAGTTCAACCGCGCCGGACCGGTGCTGCACCTCCTGCTGCGCTATACCCAGGCGCTGATCACGCAGATGGCCCAGACCGCGGTGTGCAACCGCCACCATTCCGTCGAGCAGCAACTGTGCCGCTGGCTGCTGTTGAGCCTGGACCGCCTGTCATCGAACGAACTCGCCATGACGCAGGAATTGATCGCCAATATGCTCGGGGTGCGGCGCGAAGGAGTGACCGAGGCTGCCGGGAATTTGCAGCGCGCGAACATGATCCGCTACAGCCGCGGGCGCATCACCGTGCTGGACCGGCCGGGGCTGGAGCAGCACGTCTGCGAGTGCTATGCGGTGGTGAAGAAGGAATTCGACCGCCTGCTGTCGGAGATTCCCAATTGAACCGGCTCCGCGAAGGCTAAAGCTTCGGAATGCGCAGCGTCTTGCTGACCATCAGGGTTCCGGAAAGCACGAACAACAAGGCAAGCGGGTGCAAGTCCCCCGGTCCCAGGGCCCATACCCCCCAGTAAAGGTTGTCTCCCAACCGATGGCCGGCAGCGGCCAGCGCCAGCGCGCCCGTCAGCAATACGCTGGTCGGGATGGGCGTGCCCTCGAAATAGGCCACTTTGCCATGACCCGCGGAGAGACTCTCGGCGGTGATGTTGTAACGGGCCAGACGGCTGACCCCGCAGCACACAAAATAAACCAGCGCCACCCAGTCCCAGGCGCCCCGCATGCCCGCGGCGTAGGCCAGCGCGGCCGGAGCCACGCCGAACGAGATCACGTCCGCCAGCGAATCCAGTTCGCGCCCGAGCGCGGTGTGCTCGTGCCGCCAGCGCGCGATGCGGCCGTCCAGCGTGTCGAAAACCAGCGCCGCCGGCGCCAGCGCCGCGGCCAGGAAGAACATCCCCTCGGACGGGTCACCCACGTAGCGCATGGCGCAGAAAATCGCGGCTACCCCGCACGCGGCATTGGCCAGCGTGAAGAAATCCGCCAGATGCAGGCTGCGGATCATGGAGAAATGTCTTTGCGATTGGGCCGGGCTGGGCATGACAAGGACCGTGATTGATTCGGTTTTTAACTCGGCGGATCTGATCGGGTTTGCCGGGTCATGGGGTCCGAGCGGCAAACCGTGCGAACCGGCGCACACTCTGGGCAACAATGCCCGGCCGGTCTGTGCGCTGTCGTACGGACCCGCTGGCCCTTTCGAGGGAATATGGCCGCCGCGGTTGAATCCCGATCGCCGCTGTCGCCGCACAAGGAGCTATGGCATGCAGTTGAACGTGCGGGCATTTCTGGGCGCATCGGCGCTGGCGCTCGGACTCCTGCCGATGCAGCTTGCGCGCGCCGAGACTCCGGTGAGCGTAAAACTGGAAGTCAATTTCCTGCTCGGCTTTATCGAGGGTTCCGAATGCGCGTTTTACCGCAACGGCACCTGGCACGACTCGAAGGCCGCTCAGGCGCATATACGCGACAAGTACAAATACCTTGCGGCGGGGAATCTGATCCACAGCACCGAAGAATTCATCGACAAAGCCGCCTCCCAAAGCAGCCTCACCGGGCAAGCGTACCAGGTGAAGTGCAACGGCGGCGCGGCAATGGAGAGCAAGCAGTGGCTGCGCAGCGAACTGGCCCGGATGCGGCAGGATCGCGGTTCTTAGCCGATTGCACGCAGCCCGATCGCGCATTCGATCATGTCGACCAGCGCCATGAGGACAATGGCGAGGCCGGAAACGCGCGGAAAGCGCGCGACCAGCACATCGAGATCAAAATGCATGGCATCGGCGCCAAGACTCACATGCCGGAATGAATACCACCGATTGGCCTGCGTTTCGATCCGTTGCAGCGCATGCGGAGCGGCAACCAGCATGATGCCGGTCGCGATGGCGAGCAGCGAGCCGGCGATCAGCATCCAGTAGACGCTCTGGGCGATCCAGTCGACCATTTCGCCCGACGCCCCCCGACCGAACTCCGCCGCGAGGCTGTGGGCGTCCACGCGCGCGATCAGGCCCAGCAGCGAAATCGCCGCGGTCAGTACGAATATCACCCCGATGGTGCGCCTGTGGCGCCGCACCGTCGCCTCGACATAGCGGGGCACGTTTGCCCACTTCGTGGGTCGGCGCAGCGACACCCAGCGATTCATCACCGCGGAAACCCACTGCATCAGCGGAGGGTCCAGCATCAGGCCCGCTCCGGTGGCAAAGCCGAGCGCGCCGATAATCAGGAAAAACCATAGGCACAGCACGAAGATCAATTGCACCGCAAGATCAAGATTCGTCAGGGGCATGAGTCTCAGTCCGGAAGGAGGAGTGTCGGCTTGCCCTATTCGGGTCCGGCGATCGGGCGCCGGCACCCGCTACGGCGAGATACCCACCGCACTGTGCTCCCACAGCGCGCCTGCATCCGTGCGTTATCGCACCCAAGCTCGAATGCATGGCGTGAACGGCGTCGGATGAGACTCCCGGGTGCGAAGCTGGGCCCCGCCCGGTCGCAATTCCTGTCGACGCCGCCGAAATAAAAAGGCCCGGAACATTGCATTCCGGGCCAGTGCTGCGGCAAGCCGGGAGAATAGCTTTCCGCATCACTTGCGCAAATTACCTTGACCCAAGCCGCCCTGTATGTGCGTTGCCGCACATATGGCCATCACGGCCTTCCGGCGCGGAGCCGGCGGGGTTGAAACGCTCAGCGCGACGGCGTGACCGGAATAACCACGACGGTGTCGCCCGTTTT
>DATNCF010000402.1:0-2555 GCA_035571675.1 Burkholderiales bacterium
CTTGCCGCCGCGGTGCTGTTCTCGATCTGGCTGCAGCGGCGCATCACTCAGCCGATTTTTGCCGTGACTGAAGTGGCGCGACAGGTCATGGCGCGGCGCGATTTCTCCCTGCGGGCGAAAAAAACCACGGACGACGAGATCGGCGTGCTGGTGGAAGCCTTCAACGAGATGCTGGGCGAGGTGGGCAGGCGCGCCCAGGCGCTGGAGGAGTTCAACCGCGCGCTGGAGCACGAGACTCACGTGCGCCGCGCAGCCGAGGAAGCGCTGCGCGAAACGGACCGGCGCAAGGACGAATTCCTCGCCACGCTGGCGCACGAGCTGCGCAACCCCTTGGCTCCCCTGCGCAACGCCCTTGAGCTGCTGCGCAGGGCCGGCGGCGACCCGGCGGTGGCGGCCACGGCGCGTGACATGATGAGCCGCCAGTTACGTCAGATGATCCGGTTGGTGGATGACCTGCTCGACGTGTCGCGCATCACCACCGGCAAGCTGGCCGTGCACAAGGAATCCGTTGAACTTCAAGCCATCATCCGCAGTGCGGTGGAGACCTCGCGGCCCCTGATCGACGAGCGCGGCCAGGTGTTGACGGTGCGGCTGCCGGAGGAGCCCGTGCACCTGGAGGCTGACAGCACCCGCCTCGCACAGGTTTTTTCAAACCTGCTCAACAACGCCTCGAAGTTCACGCTGGCCTCGGGGCACATCGAGATCGCCGCGGAGTGCCATGACGGCGAACTGCAGGTGGCGGTGACCGACACCGGCATCGGCCTGTCGCCCGAGATGCTGCCGGCCATATTCGAGATGTTCACCCAGGCCGACTCTTCACTGGAGCGCACCCACGCCGGATTGGGGGTGGGCTTGACCCTGGCGCGGCGCCTGATCGAACTCCACGGGGGGGCGCTGGAGGCGTACAGCGCAGGACTGGGCCATGGCAGCCGCTTTACCGTGCGGCTGCCGCTGCCGGGGCCTGCGCGAGCGGCGGCGTCCATGGCGCCTGCGCTCACCGCGTCGTCGAAGCGCTGCCGCGTGCTGCTGGTGGACGACAATGTTGATTTTGCGACCAGCCTGGCCGAATTGTTGAAGACCCTCGACCATGAAGTCCGCGTCGCGCACGACGCCGAGCAGGCCTTGGGCGTGGTAACGCAGTTCAAGCCTGATTTTGCGTTCCTCGACATCGGCCTGCCGCGCATGAACGGCTACGACTTGGCGCGCCGGTTGCGCGCGCAGCCGGGAACGGCCGACGCGGTGCTCGTGGCCATCACGGGGTGGGGACAGGAACGCGATCGAATGCGTTCGCGCGAGGCGGGATTTCAGCATCACCTGGTCAAGCCCGTGGAGCTTTCGCAGATCGAGAGTATTTTCGCGGCCGCTGCCTGATCAGGCCAGTGACCCGTCGGGAGGGAAGATGAAAACGAAAATCGATGCCGAACCTTTTCGCATCGCGGTGCCTGATGAATTGCTGAAAGACCTCCGACAGCGCCTGGCGCGAACCCGCTGGCCCATCCAGCCGCGCAACGCCGGCTGGCGCTACGGGGTTCCACTCGAATACCTGCAATCCGTGATGAACCACTGGCTGACAGGCTACGACTGGCGACGCTGGGAAGCGGCGTTCAACCGTTTTCCGCAGTACCGCGCACGCGTCGGCGGCCAGCGTATCCACTTTGTTCTGGAACGCGGCTCAGGCGCCAATCCCCTCCCCCTGCTGCTCACTCACGGCTGGCCGGGCTCCATTGCGGAATTCCTGGAAGTGATCGACCCGCTCGCCCACCCCGAGCGCCATGGTGGAGACGAAGCGGACGCATTCACCGTTATCGCCCCCAGCCTTCCGGGCTACGGGTTCTCCGACGCGCCCGAAGAGCCGATTTCCCAGCGCCTGATCGCGGCGCTATGGCACGAGCTCGCAGTGGACATCCTCGACTGCCGGCACTACGTCGCCCAGGCCGGCGACGTGGGCGCCAGCGTCACTTCGTGGCTGGCCTTCGACCACCCCGACGGGCTGGCTGCCATCCACCTCAACTACATGGCGCTGCAGCCCCATCTGACGGCGGACGATGCCCTCGTGGATGAAAGCGAAAAAGCGTGGATGGCCGCGGCCGAGCAGCGTGTGGCGGGCGAAACGGCCTACATCCAGATCCAGGGGACCAAGCCCCAGACGCTGACCTACGGGTTGACCGATTCACCGGCAGGGCTTGCCGCCTGGATATTGGAGAAATTTCACGGTTGGACGGTGCCGGGCAGCAGCTCGCCGCCACCCTTCGACTTGGACCATCTGCTCACCAATGTGATGCTGCATTGGCTGGGCGGTCCCAATGCGCCGACGTGGACTTACCTGTTCACGGCAGCCGGCACCGGACGCAAGCTGCCGCCGGGCGGGCGCATCCAGACGCCCACGGGCATGCACCTCTTTCCACAGGACATCACCGTGCCGCCGCCGGACAAATGGATCAAGCGCGCCTACAACCTCGTGCATCGCACCGACGCCCCCAAGGGCGGACATTTCGCCGCCTTCGAGAACGGTCCGCTGTTCGTGGACGAGGTCCGGAACTTCTTTCGCGCCTATC